>DASVHB010000724.1:0-12719 GCA_036379195.1 Pirellulales bacterium | reverse complement strand
GTAGGTCGCCGCAGACGCCGTTCAGCGCGAGAAAGCCTTCGCGCGGGGCAATCACGACATCGGTCCACTCGCCTGCGCCGTGAAACGAAATGGTGATCTCATCGTCGCTTGAGTCGAATGACGCAACCCATTGGCTGAATTGAATCAATGCCGCCTCCTCGCGCGAGAGCGTCTCGCCCAGAGATGGGGCAATCAGGTATTCCTCGACGCTGAGTTTGGGTTGCCAGCCATCGGTGCGCTGGGCCAATTCATCGAGTGTCCACTCACAACGCACAAAACGGCCCGAGGCATCCAGCCGGCTGGCGATTTCTTTGCGGAGCTCGCCCGTGAGAATACTCTCGCTACCCATGCCGAGGAATGCCATGATCTCTTCGCGCGAGTTCTTCTGGTTCCCCACGAAGATTAAATCGGCCACCGTCGACGGCTGCCCCTCGTCGGTCAGCTCGACGACCAGGTCGGCTGTGTTGTGCGTCTCGTCGCATTCGGTCCTGAGAAAGAAGGTGGGGCGATAATATCCCTGCTCGGCCAACCGCATGGCGATGCCCTCGGCCAGATGCGCGGCAGTCGCCTGATCGAACCAGGCCGGCTGGCCGCTGGGCCAATACGGTCCCGAGGCGCTTGCGTCGGCCGCTGGTGGCTTCAAGGCATCGATCAAGCGTGCGGCATCGATCGCCATCGCGCCTTCGACGCGCACGGCGCCGGCCATGCACCGCGGACCTTCGTCGATCGTCAGCACGTTCGCACCGGCGGCGAAAGACACCTCGACGCGCGGAAACCCCGCGTGCTGGTAGCCCGCAATCGCTTTTTCGACGATCGACCGCTGCTGCCCACCCGCGACCGGCAAGATTTTTGCGACTGCCACATCGAGATCGGAGCTGAGCGCCCGGCTGATTTGCTCGGCGGTAAATGTTTCGGCGCCCTCAATCACCAGGTGGCCAAGATCGACGGGTGGCTGGTCGGACCAGACCGCTTCTTGGGCGGCCGTAAATCGCGCCAGCAAAACCGTCGCCGCAAACGCCGCGAGAACCGTGGCCCTCATGACCCGCCTCCATGCGCTGAGAGATTCTTGATTGTCGCCTTAGCACGGCTTGGCAGCCGGCATTCGTCGGGGCAATCTAGCCCCAACGGAGGGGGCGAGGCAAGGGCAGTCCGTGAATGATCACGGCAGGCTGTGCCATATGGGGCCCTAAGGTCGAGCACCGTCAGCGGCGATTTGGATGTCCGCGAGCGAGTCCAAAAATGCGTCGAGCGCCTCATCCCATTCCGCGGGCAGGGGGTCGTTGTGACCGACGCCCGGCAACAGAACAAACCGCTTGGGCTCGTTGGCGGCCTCGAACAGCCGCCGGCCCATCGCCAAGGGAATGATCTCATCCACGTCGCCATGGCAGACTAAAAGCGGCCCATGATAGCCGCCGATCTTGCTGAGCGAATCGAGCCGGTTGCGCATCAACAGTCGCACCGGGGCGAAGGAATAATGATAAGCTCCCACATCGGGCAGCGAGGTGAACGTCCGCTCCAGAACCAACCCCCGCGCGCCGTCGCGCGCGGCCAGATCGACCATCACGCCGCCCCCGAGCGATTCGCCCATCAGCACGATCTCGCTTTCCGCAACATCGGCCCGCTCTGCCAGCCAGCGGCGAGCGGCCCGCGCGTCGAGCAGCAGCCCGCGCTCGTGCGGCTTGCCCTCACTCAGGCCGTAGCCGCGATAGTCGAACGCCAGCAGCGACACGCGGTGCGCATCGCGCAGATGCGTGAACCGCTCGGCGCGGTAACTGATATTGCCGGCGTTGCCGCAGGCAAACATCACCACCGCACGGGCATTCGGATGCGGCAAATACCAGCCGTGCAGGCGAGTGCCGTCGTCGGCCTCAAACCGCACGCGTTCGACGCCGGCAACATCCCAGCCGCCCCGCGCCTGCCTCGACGGAAAAAACACCAGCGACGTTTCCAGAAACATCATGGCAACCAACAGCAGCGCATACATGCCCAAAACGACTGCAGCAGAGACGGTCAACACCCGCCGTAAACGTCCTTTCGGTCGAGCCGGTCGTTCCTCCATCTCCTCATCTCTCTTTCATCTCCTTATCGCCTTAAAAGTCTTCGACGTCAATCGACCACAACGCCGCGTTTCCCAGCAGCTTGCGCCACAGCGCGTCGCCCTCCAGCGTGAGCAGCGAGGCCAGTTGTGCCCGCATCAGCGGATCGGCCTGCTCGGGATCGAATCGTTCGACGGCTTCCACGGCCCGCCGCGGCGCGATCAGCACGAAGGCGCCTAGTGCCGCGTCGCGCGAATGAAATCTTACCAGCCGCGCTTCGATCGGCCGCAAGATGGCCTCGGCCACGGCGCGATCGTACCGCGCGAGCATCATCGCCAGGGCCGCATTCGCCGGATCGGCAAGCTGGCGTTGCGTTTCGTTGCCCACCCGCGGCAACCGGAACGACACCGCCCGCCAGAGATGTTCGCGCACCAGCCGTGGATCGACGGCTTCGACCGCGGGCAGCAGCGCCCCGGCCAGCGACGCCGCGCTGTACAGCCCGTTAAACGAATCGTGCGTGGCAGGCTTACCGGCGGCGCCCGGCCCCCGCGACTGGCGAGCGTCAACCAGCGCTTGCAACACATCGAACGCTTGCGCGAGCAACTCGGTTGCTTCTCGCGGCTTTTGCCGAGCGATGGCCTGGGCCATCAGGCCGTAGGCCCGCGCTTTCAGATAAGGGTCCGATATGCGGTCGGCGATGGTGCGCGCCCGCGGCAAATCGACCGGCGCCATTCGATAACAAACCCGCACGCCCCACAGGCCGCTCGGATCGGCAATCCGGCGGTCTTCTTTGGCGGTGTGCAGCATGCCCAGCAGCCGCTCGGCTTCGGAGGGCTGCAAGGCGGCCAGCTCGTGAGCCAGATTGCCGTGATGCCGGTCAAACTCGCTCACGTCGGTCAATCCCTTCATCAGCGCCAGCGCGGCGGGCAGGTCGATCTGGCCCAGTTCCTCGGCGAAGGCTCCTCGCGCGTAGCCGCCGAAAGCATCGACCGGCAGTTGCTGTGCCAGCTTCTCGCCTTCGCGCAGCAGCTTTTCGGCCTCATCGCGCTCGCCGAGATCCAAAAAGCGCTCCGCCGTCTGGCCCAACTGAATGGCTTTCATCGCCGGTTCGCCGATCTGCCGCACGACGACCGAAGCCTGACCCAGCAACTCAAGCTTCCGCTGCCGTTGCACTTCGGGCAGCGCATCGGCCACGTCAATGTACGACATCGAACGAAAGCTGGCATCGGCGATGGTCTCGACGACGGCCAGGGCCTCATCGGCGTCGTCGGCCGCCAAGGCCAAAGCGACCGCCCGACGCAAGTAGGCCGCCACAAACGAGCTTCTGGGCGGCGTTTCGTCGAGCCGTCTAAGCATGTCTGCCGGATCGACGTCGGCCCAGGCCTCAAATACACGCGGGCCTTCGCGCTCGTTGTTCAAGTCGAGTTTGGCCAGGCAAGGCTCCAGCAGGCGGCGGGCCAGCGCCAGCCGCTCATCGCGCGGCAAAGCCGGCGGCAGCGTCATCAGCGGCTCGGCCGGCTCGTCGGTTGCGATCAGCCGCGACACCAGCGCGCTTTCGTCCGCTTTGATCTGTTGCCCTAAAAAGCGGTAGCCCCCTTTGCGTATAAACACAAACGTCGGATCGGCCATGACCTGAGGCAGGCGAAATCGGCCCTGGGCGTCGGTGGTGGCTTGCACGCGCTGCCAGGCATCGCCCGCTTGAAAAACGAGCGCTTCGGGCACGGGCCGGCCCTGCCGATCTTCCACGCGGCCGGCCAGCGTCGTTGTGCGTCGCACAATCAAATCCGGCAGTTGTGTGGAATTCGCCAGCGACGCATTGAACGCCGGCGTGGCGGTCGGCTCGCCTCCCCGCAATGCGACCCGCGCTTGATAGGTCGATTCACGGTCCAGCTCGCGCGGCGTTGTAAAGCGTCCCTCGGCGTCGGTGCGCAGCTCGGCGCCGCCATCAAATTTGAGGCGCTCGAACGTGCTGCCATACCCTTCCGGCATGACCGGCATAACCCACAGTTCGACCGGCACATCGGCGGCCGGCTTGCCCCGCGTATCGACTACACGCCCCGACAGTGCGATCAAGTCGCTCGCGCGAATACCGAGCGTGATGGCTTTGCCATCGAGCGTTTTGGGCGTGACGCGAATTCGCCCGAAAGCATCCCCGGTGCGTGCCTCCAGCAGAACCTGATGATCGGGGTCGGCCACCGCGATGCGAAATGAACCGTCGTCGCTGGTAAGCTCGACGAATCGCTGCGCAATCGGCCCCCCGCGCCGGAGACCTTGCCCGATGGCCCGTATTCTCGCCCCGCGCACTGCCTTGCCGTCTTCGCCGACGACCGCACCGGCGATCGTCAACGCGCGGACCAACTCGATCGTCGGCAATTCAACATCGTCAGCTCCCGCGGGGACGTCAACCAGGAATTCTCCATTTCCGTTCAGCGGGCCATAGGCCGCGGGCGCCAGCGGCACAGCCAGCACTTGGCCGGGTGGCAACAAACAGGTATACCGCCCGGCGTCATCGGTAACGACCTCAATAGGATCGATCATTCCGCCATGAACGGCGACGGTGATGCCCGTCAGCGGCTGCTTCGATGAACGCTCGCGCACCAGGCCCCTAGCGGGGATGCCGGGGACAAGCGGGATTTCGATCTCCGCCGTTTCTCCCGCGTTAACATTGAGAACTTGGTTGGCTAGCAGCCGGGGCCTCAAAGGCGAGTCGTTGGGCGGGGTGACGACGACGCTCAACGCCCCCTCGGCCACTGCTGGTACTTCAAAGCGGCCGTCCTCGTCGGCAATCCCCTCCGCCACCCCGACCATGCTCACCTTGCCGGATACGAACGGCTCGCCTGCCACGGGCGTCGAAGTCATGCGAAGCGGCACACCGCGCGCCTCGCCTCGAACCGCTGTTGTCAACCGGCCCGCCACACGCCCGACCGGCTTGAGTGTGATCTCCTCGGGCAACCTTGGTATCTTTTGGAAGTCATTGACGGCAACTTGGAGCTGCGCCAGTTGAGTTCCAAATCCGTCGGTCTCAATTCTCAGTTGCGCGATGTCAGCTAATGCCACACCCGGGATCGAGACCTTACCATCCGGGCCAGCTTGGGCTTGCATACGGCGGCTCACCTCGCTAGGCAGCAACATAATTGTGCGCCCGAGCGCGGGTCCGTTGGGCGTGGCCTTGAGGGCCGCCTGCATTTCGGCGGTGAGTTGCGACGCGGTTAGATCAGTACGCAGCGCATCGCAGATCAATGCCCTTGGGCCGACGTTGGCCCCACTCACCGCTTGGCCGCCGGGAGATAGAATACGTAACGATGCCTCGGCAAGCGGTTTCAATTCGAGGCGAAGATTCGCGGCGTTCGGCGTCGAGGTCCGCCAATAGCAGATCGCCGCTGGGGCGAAGCCTGGATGATATGCTACGATGCCTAGTTCCTGACGCACCGCAACGGCATTGTTGATCCATCGGCCCGGCAGCGTCAGCCGGAACTTGCCCTCTGAGTCGGACCGTACGTGATCGTAGACGAGCGGCTCGCCCCGCATCGAAGATGTGACGAGCCACACCTCGGCCTCAGTCGCGGCAGCGCCCGAAGGCTGAGTCACGATGCCCGACAACGATACAGCGTCCGGATCGTTTTTCTCGGCCGGCCGGGCAACCACACCGGCGCCGATGAAGAAGACGAGCGCCAAGAGCAACGAGCGCGGCATCGCGGACCTCCTGCGGCAAAAGAGATGGATCGCCCGAACATTACTCTATTTCGGCCGACCGGCGAAATGCAAGCACGAACCGAGGACGCGCAGCAACGATGGCTCTGCGCGGCGCGCATTCATCCTTCGTTTGCTCCGCCACGACGGAGCTTGTCTCCGTCGAGCGATGATTGACCGCTAGCCCGCAATGCGCACATGCCCCCGAACGCGCCAAACAGCGCGCCCCATACCAACCCGAGGCGTAAGCGAGGTTAAGCCAACCCGAAGCGTAAGCGAGATTAAGTCGGGTTCTCGTCCTCGCTTACGCTTCGGGTTGGTGTGGGCGGGTGCGCATTGCGGGCTAGACGCATTGTTTTAACATCCCCCCGTTTCCGCGCGTCGTCCGCTGCCTTTGGCGGCGGATGACACGCGGAACGGGACAAAAAATGGTACGCCGCGTCCGTTTCTAGCGGTCAATCAGCGCTCCACCGGGGCTTCTGTTCAAATCACTCCGCCGCCGGTGGCGGCTCGCGCAGACGCAACAGCGCCAAAGAACTCGGCGCCAGACCGTAATGCGGGCCCTCGACCTCGTGCGCATCCTCGCCCTCGCCGCTCACCGCGGTGTCGAGCACCAACTGCCAGCTTTGGCCTTCTTCGAGCTCCGGCAACGTGAAATCGATCCGCGTGGCGTGGTCGGCGTTGAACAACAGCAGCATTGTGTCGCCGTTGATCTCTTCGCCATGCTCATCGACGTCGATCGACTGCCCGAACAGCTCGACGCCGAACGAGCGCACGAAGCTAGTCTTCCAGTCTTCTTCCGACATTTCCTTGCCCGACATGTCGAGCCAGGCGATGTCGGTGGCTTCGCCGCCCTGAATGCCCTGGCCGTGAAAAAACCGGCGCCGCTGAAACACCGGCTTCTCGCTGATAATGGCAATGCACTTGCGCGTGAACTCCAGCAGCCTGGTCTGCTCGGGCGAGAGGTTCCAGTTGAGCCAGGTGATCTCATTATCCTGGCAATAGGCGTTGTTGTTGCCTTTCTGGGTATGCCCGATTTCGTCGCCGGCCAGAATCATCGACACGCCCTGCGAAAACAAGAGCGTGGCCAGCAGATTGCGTTTCTTGCGCTCGCGCAGGGCGTTGATTTCGGGATCGTCGGTCGGGCCTTCCACGCCGCAGTTCCAGCTATGGTTGTCGCTGGCGCCGTCGCGGTTCTCCTCGCCGTTGGCTTCGTTGTGCTTGTCGTTGTACGACACCAGGTCGTTGAGCGTGAAGCCGTCGTGGCAGGTGATGAAGTTGATGCTGGCGTGCGGCCGGCGGCTGCTCCATTCGTACAAGTCGCTCGAGCCGGTAAACCGCGTGGCGAACTCCGACACCATGCCTTCGTCGCCCTTCCAAAACCGCCGCACGCAGTCGCGATACTTGCCGTTCCACTCCGACCACAAGGCGGGAAAATTGCCCACCTGGTAGCCGCCCGCCCCCAAATCCCACGGCTCGGCAATCAGTTTGACCTGCGAAATCACTGGATCCGGATGGATGATGTCGAAGAACGCGCCCAGCTTGTCCACCTCGTGCAGCTCGCGGGCCAGGGTGCTGGCCAAATCGAAGCGGAAGCCGTCGATGTGCATCTCGGTGATCCAGTATCGCAGGCTGTCCATGACGAGTTGCAGCACCCGCGGGTTGCGCATGTTGAACGTGTTGCCGCAGCCGGTGTAGTCCATGTAATAGCGCGGGTCTTCCGGGCTGAGCCGATAATACGAGGCGTTGTCGATACCGCGAAACGACAACGTCGGCCCCATCTGGTTGCCTTCGGCGGTGTGGTTGTAGACCACATCGAGGATCACCTCGATGCCTTCGGCGTGCAGGTTGCGCACCATGGTTTTGAACTCGCGCACCGTGTCTTGCGGCGTTTCGGAGGCCGAGTATCGCCCGGCGGGCGCGAAAAAGCCCAGCGTGTTGTAGCCCCAGTAGTTCGACAGGCCCTTGTCGACCAGGTGCCGGTCGTCGAGAAAGTAATGAATCGGCAACAGCTCGACCGCCGTGATGCCCAGCTTGCGCAGGTAGCTCAGCGAGGCTTCGGACGCGATGCCCGAATACGTGCCGCGGAGCTTTTCGGGCACTTCTTCGTTCAGCTTCGTAAAGCCCTTGACGTGCAGCTCGTAGATGAGCGTCTGATGCCAGGGCACGTTGGGCGGGCGGTCGTCGCCCCAGGTGAACGCCTGATCGACCACGATGGCCAACGGGGCATGGGCCGCGTTGTCGCGTTCGTCGAACGAAACGTCGGCCTCCTCGCCGCCCAGCTTGTAGCCCCACATGGCGTCGGTCCACCGCACGTCGCGCCCAATCGACTTGGCATAGGGGTCGAGCATGACCTTGTTGGCGTTGAAGCGATGGCCGTGGCTGGGGTCGTACGGCCCGTGTACGCGATAGCCATAAAGTTGCCCCGGCCGCACGTCGGGCAAATAGGCATGCCAGACCATGTCGGTCTGTTCCTTGATGGGAATTTTTTCCGTTTCCTTGGCGTCGTCGGCATTGTCGAACAAACACAGCTCGACTTTTTCGGCGTTTTCGGAATAGAGGGCGAAGTTGACTCCGCTTCCATCCCAGGTGGCGCCCAGGGGGTACGGTCGGCCCGGCCAAACTCGCATGGCATGAATCCTTGTCTGATAAAAATGAGTGCGAAGCGCGGCTCGAACGTTGAGCGCAGATAAGTCTGCCAGCATGGTACACTTTTTTCAGAAAGCTGTCCAAAACGCGCGGCGTCTGGTAGTGCCCTAACAGTGTGGTGCTGGACGCCAGCAAGACACAAACCCGAAGCGCAAGCGAGGCGGTGATCAGCAGTTTTCCTCGCTGGCGCTTCGGGTTGGTGTGGGCGAGCACCACACTGTTAGGACACTACCCGGCGTCTTCCCCTATCCAGGATTATTCACCAGCCCCGTGGAGGCCCGACGCGTAAGCGAGGGTCGTGGACCGGCTTTCCCTCGCTTACGCGTCGGGCTACCATCCTCCACGCCGTCATGCGCATGGGCATGCTGGTGAATAATCCGGGCTATAGCTTCGTAGCCGGCCCAGGCGGAATTTGCTCAGTCAGCGGCGTCGTGTTCAACGGCCCGCCCACCACGCGTTCCAGCTCAATGCGTCGCCGGTGATAATCGGCGATCGCCTCTTGGTAACGCTCTTGCAACACGATCAACTGCCGCTGGGCCGCGATCAACCGCAAAAAGTCGCCTCCCGATTCATATGCCGCCAACGCCGATTGCACGTTGAGCTGAGCGGCCGGCAAGATCTGCTGGACGTAGAGCCGCAACGTCTGCTGGCTTTCATCGAACCGCTCATAGGCGACCTGCACCTGCTGATTGACGTCGTCGACCCGCTGCTCGTACTCCGCCCGCCGCCGGCTGACGCGCCACTGGGCCTCGCGCACCGCCGCCTGCCGCTTGTCACGGTACAGCGGCACGTTCATGTTCAGCCCGACTTGCCCGCGTTGCGTCGGCTGGGCCCAGAAGTTGTCGTAGCGGCCAAAGAGCTCGAAATCCGGATAAAACTCTTTGAACGCGAGTTGCAGTCGTGCTTGTTCGGCGCGTAGCTCAGCGGCCAGCGCGGCCAGATCAGGCCGACGCGCGAGCGCGCCGGCCCGCAGTTGCGATGGCGAAAGCGCCAGCAGCGGCGAAGCCAGCCGGTCGGGCGGTACGGGCAGATACGCATCGGGCACGCGGTGCAACAGGGTATTGATCCGTGCGACGGCGATCCGCTCCAGCCGCTCCAGCTCGATCTGCTGCCGCGTCAACTCAGCCAACTCGACGTCGGCCTGGAGCATGTCTTGCTGCGGCGCGAGTGTCGCTTCATATTGCCGCTGGGCGATCTCGCGAAACTGCCGCAGCTTGGCGGTGTTCTGGAGGTTTAACGCCAGCCGGCGCCGCGCGAGGAAGTAATCGAAGTAGGCCAGCCCGGCGGCTTCGACGATTTGCAGTCGCGTGTCTTGTAAATCCATCCAGGCCGCGCCGCTCTCGCGGCGCGCGACTTCGCCGCGCCATTGCCGTTTGCCGAACCACGGCAGTTTCTGCGCGCCGCCCACCAAATAGCCGGCCGAGTTGCCCGGCAGTTTTGCGATGCCCGAATTCAGCGACGCCGGCGCCAGCATCGAGGTGAACACCGGGTCGTCCAAGGCGATGGCTTGCGGATAGCGCTCGCGGGCAGCGCGCCAGGCGGCCGCCATCGCGTCGATGGTCCGATTGCGCGCCAGCACCTGTTCGACCAGCGCGGGCCACAGCAGCTCGACCTGATTGCCAAACGGGTCGTCGGCGGTGGGCGGAGTTTGCCAGCGGCGATGCCGCACCGGCGTAATGACCGCGGTTTCGTGGCTCCGACGCTCCGCGGCGGATTCATCCGGTCGCCTTTGGCGGCGTGCATCGCCCTCACGCAGCGCCGGGGCTAACTGGGCGTCACTCTTCGACTGCCGCGAAGAATATCCACGCGGCTGCGCGGGTGGACCCGCCGGCGGCGCGGCCTCCGCGGCACCGGCGCCGAGCGCCAGCCAGGCGATGAAGCTCGCGCGGCGCAAAAGCCCAACGCCGCACAAAAAATTTTGTCCGCGGCGCCACCATGAGGCTTTCCGCAGCATGATTTGCCTCCATGCGAACCGACCATGCGGTGCGGCCAACGGGTTAGCAGGAGGGCCGACGCGTAGCTACCGTTAGCCTCATCGGCCGGCAATCGGCGAAATTCCGGTGCGTTCGCTTCGGCAAGAACAACCTGCGTAAGCCGGAGAATCTCGATTGGTGTGTGCATCGCGCCAGCTTGCCTACTGTGAAGCATGTAGGGAACAGCCGTTCAACTACTCCGACGTGCTGGACATCCCTAGTATTCTTGTAAGACAGGCAGAAAACGCTGAACCGAAAACCCAAACGCGAAGGGCTTTCCAACTTAGCGGGATGATCCGAGAGATTTACCAAAGTCAAAGCGGATCATTCAAAAAGCCTGTGTAACGGGACGTGGCCGCTACGCTGAAAGCGAAAGCAGAAATGCTTGACGCTGTCAGTAAGGTCGATGCGAAAGGCGAAAGCCAGGACGCAAAGAACTTAAAACGGTCACGTCTTTTTTTATGCGCTCATTGCACATGACCCGGCTACTGCGGCGTGCTGGCTCCGCCGGCGGCACTGCCCGCGCCGAGCGATCTGCCGGTGGGGCCGCCGAAGCCGCCTCCGCCCGTCGCAGCGCCGCTCCCGAATCGACGGCCAAGGTTGGTACGGCCGAGATCGCGTGATGCGCCACCAACCGGCGGCGACGATAACGCTTCGACGCCAGCTCGTCGGCCGTCAGGTTCCGGAAGCACCGCGCCCGCCGGCGCACCAAGCACTGGCGGCGGAGGCCCGCCCAACTCCGACGATGCCGCCGAGCGCGGCTCGCGGGCGAGGTCGAGCGTCCGAGGCGGGTGGGGCGGAACTGCCGGCGGTCGCTCAAACGCGGGAGCTTTGCGGTAACCGAAGGTCAGCGCGTCGGTTGGCGGCCGCCGCGGGTCGTAGCTACTCCACTCTCGGCCGTCGAAGTACGCCCAGCGATTCGCGCGCGTCCAATACCACCAACGATCGTTATGCCAGACATAGCGCCAGCGATTCTCCAACCGACCGGTGCGGAGTGCCGGCCGCGTCGCGCCGATAGGGCGAAAGGCTGCCTGCGGCACAGCCACCGCCGGCCAGGCTGCCGTGTGTGTCAGTAACAGAAATATTGCCGCACTGAAGGCTTTCATACTTTCGCACCTTTCGGCAGGCATTCCGCAAGGCCGGTGCCACCATCCTACTGAACCGGCTGATTTTTGCGTTATCGTCCCGTACAAGGCGAAAGTGGGGCCGTGCGTCTTGACATATCCCGGCCTTCGGCCAAGAATTTTAGGATGGTGGGTTGCAGCAGCCGAACGATCACGACAACTCCACGCCGGGTAATCGAGACGATGAACCGTTTCCGCACGCCACTTTCTGCCATCGCCGTCTGGACAATGATTCCACTGGCAGTGTTTGCCGGCATGCCAAGCACCGGTTGCCTGTGCGCGAACGGACAATTCAAATTCTTCTGCGGCCATCAGTACCATGCGGACGCCGCGCACGGCGGCAAAGCAATCCCGGGCTGCTGCGCCGCCGATCATGCCGCAACGGCGGATTGCGGTAGCTGCGTGGCGATGCCTGCGGCCGAATATGACGGTGATTGTTGTCAGCACTCCGCCGTGTTGCCCGGTGATGGCGTGCGATCGCGGAGTTGCTGCCAGCCGGTCTTCAATGCAGCCGGCATTTCACCGGCAAAGGTCAGCACGCCGTGCGGCGACTCCTGTGCGGACGTCTGTCTGACCGAAACGATTGCAATCCGGCACCCGGCGGTTGCCTCAAATATCGACGAGTTCGATACGGGGCCGCCGCTCGATCGCGTGCTTGCCTTTCGGCATTTGCTGATCTGAATTCTCTTCCGATTGCCTTGCGCGCCGCTTGTGGCTGCGCATTGTCTTGGACCGCCCGTAGGTCAGGCTTTCCAGCCTGACGGCGGCGCGTCAAGGTTTTCATTCGTGAATCGCGTGCCGGTCGTGCGCGGTGAGCTAATCCGTTTCGCTCTTTCTAATCGTTCCGTCAGGCTGGAAAGCCTGACCTACGGGTCGTCAAGGAGAAAACCATGTTCATGTTGAAATCGTTTGCAATGTTCTTGCTGGTTGGGGCGGCCAGTGTCTTGAACCTCGAATCGACCCGCGCCTGCGGCGGCGGTTGCGGCATGTCGCGTGGCGGTGGGTATTACGGCGGCGGCCGGGCCGTAGCCAGCCGCAAAGCGATGGGCGGCGGGGCCAATTTGGCGCAGGCCCGGCCTCAGTCGGTGCGCGGCGCCGCGCCCGCCGTGCCGGTTGCAACCGGCAGAGTGGTCAGGGCCAATCATTCGGCCGCCTCGCGCTCCAAGACCGTGGCGGCCACCGCCGCCAAGGTGTCAGCCAAGACGGCGCCAAAGAAGCCCCTCTATTCCTGCCCGATGCATCCACAG
>DASVHB010000723.1:0-11484 GCA_036379195.1 Pirellulales bacterium | reverse complement strand
CGCGCCCGTAGTCAATGATCTCGTGAGTTCTCCCGTGGCCACATCCCAAAGAGCCACGCTATTCTCAGCACCGGCTGTTGCCAGCAATAAGCCATCTGGACTGAAGGCCACGCGCGGAAAGTGCGCGTTCACGGGCCGCAGCGCGTGCAGCGCGCGCCCCGTTGACGCGTCCCAGATTCGCGCCGTATTGTCCCTCGCCGCCGACGCCAGCCGCGTGCCATCGGGACTGAATGCGACCGAGACCACCTCGCCGCTATGCCCCCGCAGCGTCATCTGTTTGAGGGCACTGTTCGCATCCCAGACTTCGACGCAATGGCTTTGACCTCCCGACGCCAGCCGGCTGCCGTCGGGACTGAACGCGATTCCGTGCATCGGCCAGGGCGAAGCCGTGTGATGCACGTAGTCGGTTTCCTGACCGGCGACCGAGTTCCACACCTTGGCGGTGCGGTCGAGGCTGCCCGAAACGAGCCGGCGCCCGTCGGAACTGAAGGCAATCCCCATGATCGATTGACCATGCCCCTTCAGTATGCCGAGCGATTGAAAGGTGCTGGCGTCCCAGAACCTGATCGTCTGATCCCAGCCCGCGGTAGCCAGTCGACCGCCGAGCGGATCGAAGGCCACGCAGAAGACCCGTTCGGTGTGTGCGGCGATGGTCTTCAGGCAGGCGCCCGTGGCCGTGTCCCAGACTTTGGCGGTATAGTCGAGACTGGCCGAGGCCAGGCGGCGGCCGTCGGGACTGAAGGCGACGCAGGCGACCTCGTCGGTATGCCCTGCCAGCTTCGATAACTCCTCGCCGCTAGTAACGTCCCAGAGCTTGATGGTTCGATCCTTGCTCGAAGAGGCCAGCCGCCGCCCCTCGGGGCTGAACGCCACGCACATCACGATGTCGGAATGCGCGGGAATCGTCCTCAGTTGCGTGCCCGCCGTAGCGTCCCAAAATCGGACCGTGCGATCGTGGCTGGCCGAGGCGAGCTGCCGCCCGTCGGGGCTAAAGGCGACGCTCACCACCCAAGCCGAGTGTCCCCGCAAAGTCGCCCGCTCGTTTCCGGTGGCAACGTCCCAGATCTTGACGGTGCCGTCGAAACTGGCGGTTGCAAGTTGTTTGTCGTCGGGGCTGAGGGCCACGCTAGCGACAACATCCTTGTGCCCGCGAAGCGTCTGCAGTTCCCGTCCGTTTTCGAGCTGCCAGATCTTGGCGATGCCGTCGTGGCTGGCCGAGGCGGCGAGCCGACCGCTGCTACTGATCGCGACGGCCGCCACCTCGCGTTGATGCCCTTGAAAAGTGACCAGCGGCGTATCGATCAGCCGCTGCCAGTAGTACCATTCGAAGCCGCGCAGGTCGTCTTCGTTCGGGCTGGGCACGTGGTCTTGCAGCAGCGTGGCCAGATGTGCGAGTCGATTGCCTTCCCAGGCGGCTTGCGCCAGGTTCATGTGGGCAACGTATTCGTGCCCGCGGGCGCGGGCCGCCTCGAGTTCGGCGCGGTCGCGTTCTTCGCCCATGGCTCGTTCGGCCAGTGTGGCGCGGTAGGCGAGCAATCCACTGACGGCCGTCGCCACGCTCAGCATCAGAGCGAAGGCCCCAATCGCCGACAGCAGGCCGCGGTTTTTGCGGGCAAATTTACGCAGCCGGTACGCGGGTGACGGCGGACAGGCCTCGACCGGCTCGTCGTTCAGATAGCGTTCGATGTCGCGGGCAAGACCATTGGCCGTTTGGTAGCGCCGGTCGCGGTCTTTGTCCAGCGCCTTCATGGCAATCCAATCGAGCTCGCCGCGCAGAGCCTGGGTCAATGCCGCCGGCTCCAATTTTCGCTGGGCCGAAATGGAGGCCAGCGAATCTCGCGCGTCGCTCAGCCGCGTGCTGGGTTTGGGCGGATCTTCTTCGCGAATCAGCCGCAACGCTTCGCCGATAGCCGTTCGCTTCAGCCGCTCGTGGGCCAGTGGAGTCACGCCGGTCAATAGCTCGTAGAGAATGACGCCCAGGCTATAGACGTCGGCCCGTGTGTCGATGTCGCGGGCGTTGAACTCGGCCTGCTCGGGACTCATATACTCCAGCGTGCCGATGATGCCGCCGAAGCTCGTCACGAGCGTCCGTTCGGTGAGCTGCTGGGCAAGCGCCTTGGCCACGCCGAAGTCGATGATCTTGGGCACGGGCTGGCCGTCGTACGCGGCCACCAGCACGTTCGTCGGCTTCAGGTCGCGGTGAATGATTCCTTTTTGATGGGCGTGCTGCACCGCCTTGCACACCGCGACGAAAAGCTGCAAGCGGTCGTGCGGCGAGAGTTGCCGTTCGTCGCAATAGCGCGTGATCGGTACGCCCTTGACCAGTTCCATCACAAAAAAGGGCCGCCCCGCGGGCGTGGCCCCGCCATCGAACACGCGGGCGATGTTCGGGTGCTCCATCATCGCCAGAGCCAGCCGTTCGGCCTCGAACCGAGCGATGACTTGCCGTGTGTCCATGCCCGGCTTCACGATTTTCAGCGCCACCCGACGCCGCACCGGGCGGATCTGCTCCGCCAGGTACACCATGCCGAAGCCCCCTTCGCCGATTTGCTCGACAAGCTTGTAGGGGCCGATCAGCGCGCCGGGACCATCGGCGGCGGCCAGCAGCGGCAGCGGAACGGCCGGCGATCGCAGAAAGGTTTCATCTTCATCGTGGACGCGCAGCAGTTGCTCGACGCGCTCCAGCAAGCCGCGGTCGCCCGCGCACGCCTGGCGGAGATACGACGAGCGCGCCTCGGGAGATTCAATCTGCCGGGCGGCGTCGAAAATGGCTCGTTCATCGAGCTTTGGCATCGCGGGATGGCCCTGGTTCAAAGGGCCGGCGGCGTGGGGGATTGGCATGACCTACCTTCCAGTGCGAGAAACCACCCAGATTTCCCCGATCGCGTCACGGCAAATCTGTAGGAATGAGCTCCGTGACGTTGAGTGAGGGGCGGCGCGATTGCCGCCCGCGCCTCGCGGAACGCCACGGGCTTCGTCCCTACCGAGGCACCCGTCGCTCGCCTCCGCCAAGCTCCAGCCGCAGCCAGCTTCGCGCATACGCCCAGTCGCTATCGGCCGTCGAAGTGGCGATGCCCAGCATCTCGGCCGCCGCCTCGATCGTCAGACCCGCGAAAAATCGCAGCTTGACCACTTGCGCCGCGCGGTGGTCTCGGGCTTCGAGCTTGTCTAAAGCATCGCTCAGGGCGACCAGGTCGAGATCGGGGCCGGCCGCGGCCAAGGCGAGATCGACCAACTCGATCCGCCGCCAATCGCCGCCTGCCTTGAGCGTGCGCTTGTGCCGCGCCCGCTCGACCAGAATGCGCCGCATCGCTTCGGCGGCGGCGGCGAAAAAATGCCCCCGGCTGTTCCAACGCTGCGGATGATCGTTATCCACCAGGCGCAGATACGCCTCGTGGACCAGCGCCGTTGCTTCCAGCGTCTGGCCCGGGCGCTCGGCGGCCATTTTCTGCGCCGCCAGACGGCGAAGTTCCTCGTAGAGCAGCGGCAGAAGGTCTTCCGACGCCTGCCGACAATCTGGCTCAATCGCTAGGGGATGCTCGGCAACGGTGCTCATGGAGATCGCCTCCCAGGTTCGATCCTCACGCGCTCAGTATAAACATCTGCCGCACGAAGCGATAGCTGCCAACCGGCCCTATCCCTCGCCACGAATGCTCGCTACCATGCGGGCCGAACACCCACCCGACGCCCAGCAGCGAGGCGCCATCGGAAACTTCGCCTTCCAAGCATTCAGCCTCAACCGTCTTGTGACTCGCCATCGGTCTTCTTGTCGCGGATTGTTCATTACCGGCACGGGCACGAGCGTCGGTAAGACGTATGTGACCAGGTTGATCGCTCGATCGCTGGTCGCCGCGGGCAGTCGAGTGGCCGTCTACAAGCCGGTCGCCAGTGGCTGTCGCGAGCAAGATGGCGGGCTGGTCTGCGACGACGCGGTGGCTCTGTGGGAGGCGGCCGGCCGGCCCGGCGATCTGGAACACGTCTGCCCGCAACGGTTCGCCGCTCCGCTGGCGCCACACCTGGCGGCGGCCGCCGAGCAAAAAGCCGTCGATGCCCGATTGCTTCGCGCCGGCATCGACTTCTGGATCGCGCAAAGCGAGATCGTGCTGGTCGAGGGGGCCGGCGGGCTGATGTCGCCGGTGACCGACGACGAATACGTGGCGGACCTCGTGCTCGATTTCGGGTTTCCGCTGATCGTCGTTACGCCCAATGTGTTAGGAACGATTCACCAGACTCTCTCGACGCTGATCGCCGCGGCCACCTTCCGCGACGGCTTGAATGTAGCGGGCGTGGTGCTCAATCATCCCTCGTCCGACCGCGACGCCAGCACCGACACCAACCACGGCGAACTCGCCCGGCGTTGTGTGCCGCCCGTGCTCGGCGAAGTCGCCTGGCAAGCCGAGCGCATCGAGCCAGAAATCGACTGGTGGAAGCTGGCCAAGATAGGGGAAGGAGTAGCAGACTAAACGGCCCCAACTCGATAAAGTAACGATTGGGCCACCGATCATGATCCAGACCAATTTGAATTCCCAAGATGCACGAACTTGACATCGACGTCGAATGTTGCCGGCGCCGGCAGCAGCGGTTGCTGGTCGAAATGCAGCGGCTAAAGGTCGATGGGGCCATCGTCCAAAAGACCGAGCACGTGCAGTGGCTGGCCGGGCCGCGCTTCGCCTGGTTGGTCGACGCGGCGGTGCTGCTCACCGCCGAAGGCCATTGCACGCTGTTCGCCCCGGACGATGTCGTTGTTGCCGCCGTCGACGACGTCGTGCGCTTTGAAGCCCGGCGCATCGGCACGCTGCGCAACGATCAACGGCAGGCTTGTTCAGCGACGATCGTCGAGCATCTGGCGAGCCAGCCGCGACCCCAACGGTTGGGCGCTGAGTTCTCGTGCTTCGCGCCGTATCTGGCCCATGAGCTCGACGCGGAACTGGTCGATCTGGAGCCAGAGCTATATCGGCTGCGGCGGCGCAAGGAACCCGACGAGCTCGCCCGGCTGAAGAAGGCCATCGCCGGCACGCGCGTGATGTACGAGCGGGCGCGGGAAATCATTGAGCCGGGCATCAACGAGCTACACGTCTTTCATGAGTTGCAGGCCGCCGCGGTGCGCGAGTTTGGTGAAATGCTCACCGGCACGGGCAACGATTACGCCTGTGGTGAACGGGGTGGCCCGCCGCGTGATCGCCGCGCTAAGGCCGGCGAGCTTTATATTCTCGATCTGGGTCCGGCCTTTCGCGGCTATTTTGCCGACAACTGCCGCGCGGTGGCCGTCGATCACCGTCCGACCGATGCTCAGTTAGCCGCCTGGGAGCAACTGGCGGCGGTGTTTCCGCTAGTCGAGCAAACGGTGAGGCCCGGCGTGAGTTGCCGCGAGTTTTATCATCTGGTAAAGCAGCGGCTCGACGCGATTATGCCCGGCGGCTTCGATCATCACCTGGGGCACGGCATTGGTTTGTTTCCGCATGAAGCGCCGCACTTGAACCCGCACTGGGACGACGCTTTCGAGCTGGGCGACGTGTTTACCGTCGAGCCAGGGCTTTATTCGCCGGAACTACGAGCCGGCATTCGCTTGGAAAATGATTATTTGGTGACGGCCAATGGAGTGGAGTGTTTGAGCGATTTCCCGCTGGTTCTGTAGGGAACGCCACAGAGGGCGTTCCCTACAACAGCAAATCCATCGGCTGGGCTAGTTCGCGGAAACGTTCGACGGGCATCGCCACCGTGTCCCACCGCGGCGAAATCTGCCGCGCGTAAAACGCATACGGCTGCAAACGAATGCCGATAAAGGCGTACAACGTATCGCGAAACTCAAAGAGCTGTTCGCGGGCCAGCGGCGCGCGATCGCCCAGCACGCTGTAGGCAAACACAAACAGCGCCTGAAACCGCTCGCCGAAAAGCCGTTCCCACTGGGCCATGCTCACCAGGTCGTCGCGCGTCGACCAATTCTTCCAATATTGTTTTTGCATGCCCGACGGAAAACGACGCCCTTTGACATCGACCAGCCACGTGTGGCCCTTGACCGATGAGACGATGAAGTCGAGACTTTTGATCGACGCGTCTGCCAACAGGCTGCGGCGGCCCTCGTCGACGGCAACGTAGGGAACCTGCCGCGATCGTAGATAGGCTTCAAAGGCCGCTTCGTAGTGGTTGTCGCGATTGGCCATCGACCGCAAAACCTCTCGTCGTACAAATAGCGAGTCAAGCCAATGCGCCCTTGGTGGACCATTCTGCGGATTAGCCTCGAGGAACGGCTGGTCTACCGCGGCGATTTCGCCCTGGGCACTCTGATGCGCTTCTTGCCCATTGTCACTCAAATCTTTCTATGGCGGGCGATCTTCAGCGCCAAGCAGGAAACCTCGATCGCCGGCTATAGCTATCACGATTTCATCGCCTATTACCTGCTAACGATGCTCAGCCGGGCGTTTTCGAGCATGCCGGGGCTGGCCTCGGGCATTGCCTTGCAAATCCGCAACGGCGAAATCAAAAAGTTTCTTATTCAGCCAATCGACCTGGTGGGCTTTTTACTCCTGAGCCGGGTCGCCCACAAGCTGGTGTATTACACGGTGGCGGCCGGGCCGTTCGCCCTGGTCTTTTTTGCATGCCGCGGCTTCTTTCCCGGTTGGCCCGACGCCGCCACGCTGGCCGCCTTTCTGCTGTCGCTGTTGCTGTCGTTCCTGCTCGGTTTCTTCCTCGAAGCCACCCTGGGCATGATCGGCTTCTGGTTTCTCGAAGTCAGCTCGCTGCTGTTTGTCTATATGCTGTTCAACTTCTTTTTCTCCGGGCACATGTTTCCCATCGACATGCTGCCGGGCGTCTGGGGCGAGCTGGTGCAGATGTTGCCGTTGAAGTACCTGGCCTACTTTCCCGCGGCGGTTTTTTTGGGCAAGGTGCAAGGGCCGGAGCTCGTGCGAGAGTTGTGCGTCGAGTTGGCTTGGGTGCTGCTGTTCGCCGCGGCCTGCCGGCTGGCCTTGAGCCGCGGGTTTCATCGTTATAGCGGATACGGCGGTTAAGCCGCGCGGTGATGTCTTCACCGTGCATAGCTGGCCGTCTTCCGGCAACCCATGTGGCACCACCGGCTTCGGCCTCTTCCCCTTGCTCGTTGCGGCGCCTAGGTTTAAGATACCGGGCTACACTGCGGTCGCTCTTTGGACACCATCGTGAATGCAATCTGGCTCTTGTTCGCCGACGACGCCGCGGCCCAACCTAGCCTGGCGCCGTCGATGCTAATGATCTCGGTGCTGATGATCTTCTTCCTCTATATGTGGATCGTGCAGCGGCCGGCATTGAAAAAAGAACAAGACAACCGGCAGACGATGCTGCGGAACCTGAAAAAGAACGACCGTGTGTTGACCACCGGCGGCATCTACGGCGTGGTCACCAACGTGCAACTCGAATCCGAAGAAATCACCCTTCGGGTCGATGAGGCGACCAGCGCCAAGATCAAGGTATTGCCCAGCGCCATCCAGCGCGTGGTGGGCGCCGATGCAGGCGGCAAAGACAGCAAAGAATCAAAGTAGAAAACATCGCTCCACAGCGGCGGAAAGCGAGACAGAATCATGGAAGCGCGAGGGAAGGAACGTTGGCAGAAATGGGCCGGCGCGTTCCGCCGGGGTTTGATGTGGGCGGCGCTGGCGGCCATGTGGCCCGCCGCGGTTTTGGCGCAGCCGGCGGAGGCCCCGCCCCTGCCCGCCTCGGGCGACGGTGGAAGCCCGTTCGATCCGAACATCGCCGCCGGACGTACCGTGGCGCCCGCCGCGGGCGCGCCCAATGCCGATCTAGTCATCTTTCGCAACCTGGCCATCGTGGCGTTGGTGTTCGGGGCCGCGCTGGCCATCGGTCACTATCTGAGTCGATGGCTGCGCATGCCCGAGCAAGCCACGCGGATGACCGTGGTGGCCTTTGCCATCATCGCCAGTTCGGCGGCGTGCTATTTCGATTGGCCCCCGAAATACGGAATCGATCTCAAGGGCGGCGTCATCTTGATCTATGAAGTCGAGCAGAGCGACTTCAAAGAAATGGACAAGTTGGTGGCCGCGGTCAACAAGCGCGTCAATCCGGGCGGCATCAAAGAGGTAACGGTCCGTCCTTACGGCGAGCGCGAGATCGAAATCATTGTGCCCGAAGCCGACCAGGCCGAAGAAGAGCGGATGAAAGAAATCATCCGCCGTCAGGGGCGGCTGGAGTTTCGCATCGTGGCCGACGACCGCTTCGATTCATCGGTGATGGATGTCGCCAACGCCCCGGAAAATAAAGACAAGCGCGTCATCTACCTCGATGCCGACGAAGGCGAGGCCGAGGGCGATCGCGTCGCGGCGGCCAAGTGGGTGCCCGTCAAGCCCGATGAAGTGAATCAATTGCGCACCGGCCACACGCTGATGCGCGAGACCCGGCGCGGGCGCACGGAAATCCTGGTTGTGATCGATCCGATCAACGTGACGGGCGATTACCTGACCAACGCCACCGCCGGCCGCGACCAGGTCGGCCGACCGAGCGTCAACTTCAGCTTCAATAACCTCGGATCGAAAAAATTCGGCGAACTGACCGGCAACAATTTGCCGGACCCGGCGCATCCCGATTTGCGGCGACTGCTGGCCATCATTCTCGATGGCGAACTGAATTCGGCCCCGTCGATCAAAAGCCAGATTCGCGAGCGCGGCGAGATCGAAGGCAACTTCACCGAGAAAGAAGTCGAAGACCTGGCCGCCGTGCTCACCGCCGGCAGCCTGCCCACCACGCTGCGCAGCGAGCCGACTACCAGCCTGCGCGCCGGTCCAACGCTCGGCCAGGACACCAAAGACAAAGGCATCATGTCGATGCTCGTTTCGACGGTGGCCGTGGTGGTGTTCATGGTGATCTATTACCGGTTTGCGGGCATCGTGGCCAATCTGGCTCTGCTGCTCAACGTGCTGTTGATCGTGGCCTTCATGATCTTGTTTAACGCCGCCTTCACGCTATCGGGGTTGGCGGGGCTGGCGCTGACTGTCGGCATGGCGGTCGACGCCAACGTGCTGATCTACGAACGCATGCGCGAAGAATTGGGTCGCGGCGCGACGCTGCGCATGGCCATCCGCAACGGCTTTGACCGCGCGACCACCACCATCGTCGACGCCAATGTCACCACGTTGATTTCCGCCATCGTGCTCTACTGGATCGGCACCGATCAGGTGAAAGGGTTTGCCGTCACGCTGATTCTCGGCATCGTGATGAACCTGTTTACGGCCATCACGTTCACGCGGCTCTTGTTCGACGTGGCCGAGAAGCAGCGCTGGATCACGCAACTGAAAATGTTGCAAATGATGGCGAACCCGAACTTCGATTTTATCGGCAAGCGCTTCTTGGCGGTCGCCTTGTCGGCCATTCTGATCGGCGCGGGGCTGGTGGGCGTCTTCGCCCGCGGCAAAGGGCTGCTCGATATCGACTTCACCGGCGGCACCTCGGTCGAGGCGGTCTTCGAAAAACCAGGCCAGGACATTGGCGAAATCCGCGAGTTGGTGCAAGACCTGCCTGATGTCACCGTGCAAGACGTACACATCACCGGCGAGCCAGCCGGCCAACGCTTCCTGATTATCACCTCAACGCCTGACAGCGATGAGGTCAAGAAAGACCTCAAGCGAATCTTTGGCGATTCCGACCACCGGCTGGCGTCGAACCAGATGAAATGGGCGAACGTCAAGCCGATCACTACCGCCGGCGCCGGCGGTCAATCAGCGCCTTCCAAAGAGGCTCAGCCCGAAGATTCGAACCAAGAGAAAGCGGACGATACCCAGCAATCGCGCCATGATTCTGGCGACCAGACTTTGCTGGCCTTGGCCGACGACTCGGCCCCCGGCCAGCCGGCCAAGAACCCAGAGGCGAACGACAAAGAATCTGGCGGACAAGACACCAGCGATCCTGAGGCCAAGGATGACGCGCTATCGTCCGCGGACGCCAAGGCCCCTTCCTCCACGGACGCCAAAGTCCCGTCATCCGCAGGCGAGAAAGCCGAAGCCGCCGCATCGCCTCCGAGCGACAAGCTCTCCGCGGATGAGAATGACGGCGCCGGCAAAAAACCGCCGGTCGCCGCCGGCGCCGACCCGTACCTGGGCGGGACGACGGCCACGCTACAGTTCACGCAGGCAGTCGACTATACGACGTTGAGCGACCAGGTAAAGCGGGCCGCCTCTTCGCTCACTACCGACGACGACATCTTGTTTGAGATCAGCAACCCCGAATACGAAACCAATAGCCGCCGTGGTTTTGAAGAATGGACGCTACGCGTGGCCCTGCCCGAGCAGCAAGCGATGACGCTGCTCGAGCGCCTGCAAACGGCGTTCGCCGAAGAGCCCTTCTTTCCCTCGTCGAACAAAGTGGGAGCGAGCGTGGCCGGCAATACTCAGTTGCAGGCCACCAACGCCCTGCTGGCCAGCCTGGTGCTGATTGTGGTTTATGTCTGGATCCGTTTTCAGCAGGTGAGCTTTGGGTTCGCCGCCGTGCTGGCCTTGGTTCACGACGTGCTGGTGGCGCTAGGGGCCTTGGCGCTGAGCTACTGGCTGGCCCGCATTCCCTACATGGATTTACTGCTGATTGAGCCGTTCAAGATCAACCTGCCGATCATCGCGGCGTTCCTGACAATCATCGGTTATTCGATCAACGACACGATCGTGATCTTCGACCGTATCCGCGAGGTGCGCGGCAAAAGCCCCGACATGCCGCCTGAACTGGTCAATCTCTGCATCAACCAGACGTTGAGCCGGACGTTGCTCACGTCGTTGACGGTGTTCATCGTGGTGCTCATTCTTTACATCTTCGGCGGCCAGGGCGTGCACGGCTTCGCGTTTACGCTGGTGGTCGGCACGATTTCCGGCACCTACAGCACGGTTTACATTGCCACGCCCGTGTTGATTTGGATGAACCAGAACCGCTCGACAGGCAAGCGCTCCGCGCCGGCAGTGGGCCGCGAGGCGACGGTGCGCTAACCCCGCTGCCATCATGGAACAGTGGCGTCTCGCGCCAGCGCACCGGGGCGCCTCGCGCCTGCTCACCGGGCGGTCTGATCTTGGCTTTTTCGGCAATCTGGCAATCTGGGCCATCGCCCAACTGCCCTAGAGCGCCCAGGCGGCTTGCGGTATGTTACGCGGCCCTAGGAGGCAATGAAAACGTTAGCGGCAAGGAGGCCGCATGCCCTCGGCAAAAAAGCTGCTGCGCAAACCGCTGGCCGGATTGGCCGTCGCCCTGGCCGCCGCCGGTTGGTTTGGTTATGGGCGCCTTCCGCCCGAGCTGCGCCAGCGGCTACGCTTGCCCGGCGCCGGTACGCATCTGTCGTCGGCGCCGCCGGTGGCCCGCACGGGCAACGCCATCCGCATCGCGTCGTTCAATATCCAGGTGTTCGGCGAAAAGAAGCTGGCCAAGCCCGAAGTGGCCGAAGTGCTGGCACGCGTCGTCCGTTACTTCGACGTGGTGGCCGTGCAGGAAATTCGCGACGCCAACGATGATTTTCTGGCGCGGTTT
>DASVHB010000722.1:0-4978 GCA_036379195.1 Pirellulales bacterium | reverse complement strand
AGCAGACAATCGAGGGTGCCAAGCAATCGGTTGAAAAGGCGGCCAATGCGGGCGAAGACGGCCTGGTGCCCAACCGCTCGTTCAAGGAGAAGGTCGATAATCTTCACGACGGCCTCAAACAGCAGGTTTATCAGGCTTGGGAAAAGCTCTATGCCCGGCAAGCGGGTTTGTTTCACTGGCCCGACATGGACGTGGGCCGCGAGGACGGACAGCTCTATAACATCGGCAAAGAGGTAAAGCCAAACGATACGATCCCGGGCTTCGCGTTGACGATCTTTAACCAGCAATACGTGAAGCAGGAATGGGCCGACCTGTTCGAAAAGGTGAGAATCCGCCGTCCCAAGGGCAGTGACGAAGAGGGCGAAGCCGGTGGCGGCGGCATCGACGAACTTGGCATGGTTCAACCGGCGGGTGGCGCCCAAAACGCTGGCACCGTCGAATACGAGGGACTGGTGGTTTGGCCGAAAGACCGCCGCGATGCCATCATCGATCGCTATTTCAGCGAAGGCACCCCTTCGTCGCTCAAGGTGCGGCTGGCCCAGGAAGATTATTGGTTGTTCGAGTCGTTGATCGGCATCATCAACGACGTGAACGGCGATGCCAGCGACTCGCGCAAGGCGCCGATCAAGAAAATCGAGGCGCTCGACGTGGCCCAGTGGGCCATTGCCGACGCGCAAGACGGCAAGGGCGCGTTGCTGCCAGCGAGCGGAACAGGCGACGCCACGGCGCCCGCCGCGGCCGCCGCGCCGACACCCGCCGCGGCGCCTGCCGCTGGTGATGGAGCGGCAGCCGACGCCAAAGCGGAAGATCAGGCATTGCTCGCGGGGCGATATCTCGACGACAAAGGTCAACCGCTGCTCACCGTGCCGGTCGACGATCCCTATGCTGGTCCGTATGCCGAGTTCAAGCAGGTGTTTGTCCACATGAAGCTGATTATGGACCATCGCCAGGTGCCGGCGTTGATGGCGGCTTGCGGCAATGCCTCGCTCCCGGTGGAGACGCGCGAGCTGCGCATCAAGATGCTCGACCCCCAAGGCCCGGGCGGCGCGGCCAACAACGCCTTCGGAATGGGCGGCATGGGTGGCATGGGCATGCCAATGTTTGGCGGAGCCAGCCAAGAGGGAGAGGTCGAAACCTTGACCTACGATGCCCTCGTCGAGTTGAGCGGCGTCATCTATTTGTATAACGTGCCTGACTTGACCAAGTTGGGGAAGGGCACTGCGGGTTCGCCCGCGAATCGTTTCTTTGGCGTTCCCTCAAGTTTGGTAAGTGTGCCACGCGGCGGGCGACGGCCCGGCGGTATGGGCGGTGGCATGTCGGGTATGGGCGGTGGCATGCCGGGTATGGGCGGTGGCA
The DNA here is from genome assembly GCA_036379195.1 of Pirellulales bacterium. GTDB lineage: Bacteria > Planctomycetota > Planctomycetia > Pirellulales > JAICIG01 > JAICLL01. The sequence continues at coordinate 3,622 of DASVHB010000722.1, read as the reverse complement.
TGCCGGGTATGAGCGGTGGTATGCCGGGTATGAGCGGCGGTATGCCCTCGGGTATGGGCGGCGGTATGCCCGGTATGGGCGGCGGCAGGCCGGGCAGTGGCATGCCCCCGGGAATGCCAGCAGGCGGGGCGCCAGCAACAGGTAAGTAACCATCTCAAGGCGAAGAGGTTCGCACATGAAGGCCAAGCTGAAATTCGATCAAGCGCAGCTCAAAACGTTTCTCATCTTGCACGTCGAGAAGATTGTCTTCGGCGGTTTTGTGGTGGCGCTGCTGTTGATCGCCTGGTCGGCGCTGAAAATGAAGCCCTACGACAAGACGCCGCAGGAGCTTCAGGCGGTGGCCGATCAAATCAGCAAAAAGGTCGAGGAGCAGCAGCCACCCGAAAAATTCGAAAAGCTGGCTCATGTGCCCGATTTCACGGGCCTGGGGGCGGCGGGTCCCGCGGTCGTCCAGGCGCGGCCATACGCCATCGAACCACTGGAGCGCCCCTATCAAGAACACGACGTTCGTCGGGCGATGCCAACGTTTTTGCCGGTTAAGGAGCTGCTGGCGTATAGCGGTTATGGACCCATCGCCATTGGCGAGCCGAATTCGGTGTCTCGCGTGGCTGGCGGCATGGCGGGAGACATGGGCGGCGATATGACGGGCGGCGACATGATGGGAGGTATGATGGGCGACAATTATTCGCCCCCCGACATGATGGAGAGCATGCAGCAAAGGATGCAGGGCATGGGCGGCCGGCGACCGGGTGCGGGCGGTCCGCCAGAGGGCATGCCAGGCATGATGGGTGGCGCGGGCATGATGGCTGGGCGAGGCATGGGCGGCGCCCAGGGCGGCGGGGCGGCCAAGCGCAATCGTAAGGCGGAGCAAGAGCGAGAAAAAGAAGAGAAAAAGAAAAAAGCCGACGAGCTCAGACGCGCCGAGGAAGCCGCCGCTTTGGCTGCTCGCAAAAAAGCCGCCGGCGAACATGTGTTGACTTCGGTGCCGGGAAATGCGCATCTCGATGGCCGATATTGGGTATGCCTGGTCGGCGCCATTCCTTATGCCGCGCAGGTTCAAGAATTTCGCAAGACCTTCCGCGACTCGACCTACCCGGACAAATCGCGCGACTTCCCCAGTTACGTGCGGCCCGATATCGAACGGGCCGAAGTGGTCGCGGGCGAAGAGCCCAAGTGGGAAAGCGTGAATGTGGAGAAAGCCTGGGAAGACATGCGCACCTGGGCCGCCGAGTATCCCGATGTCGTCCCGTTCGAGTTTGTCGAGGCCATTGCCGAACCGCTGCCGGCCCTGATCGGCGCCGACTTTGAACCGGCCGAAGTGGTGCATCCCAAGGTGGCCGAGCTCGCTGACCGAAAAGCCGCCGAGGCAGAGCAGGCCGCCTTGGAAAAGGAAGAACAAAGCAAGGCGAAGGGTCCCAAAGGCCGAGGCACCGCGCAAAAGCCGGGCGCCGGTGCGGGCCGCGGCATGCCGGGAGGCATGGGCGGCGGATATGGACCCATGGGCGGCATGGCCGGCCGAATGCGAGGCGGTAGGCCCGGCGGCCCGATGGGAGGCATGGGAATGGGAATGGGCGGTGCCGGCATGGGGGGCTACGGTCGGAGTGGTTACGGCATGGCCGGCGCAGGCATGGGTGGCGCCGGCGTGGGCGGATATGGCATGATGGGCGGCGGCCTCGCCGGGTTACCAGGCGCCTCCCGCCAGCCAGAACGCCAACCCGAATGGAAATTGTTTCGCTTTTTCGACTTCGAGGCCAAACCCGGCAAGACCTATCAATACCGGGTGAAGTTGGTCTTCGAAAACCCGAACTTCAATGTGCCCATCCGCTATCTAGAGAACTATGCGGACCGAGACGGTGAATATCGCGAGGCCGAATGGTCGGAACCGTCGCCGCCGGTAACTGTGCGGCATGGCAACCGCATGCTGGCCGGCCCGCTTAAAGAGGTCGGCGGCGAGCCCACGATTGAGCTGGCGGTCAAGCAGTTCAACCAGGACGAAGCGTCGGAGGCCCGCAAATTCATGACTGGCCGGCGCGGCGCGGTGCTTAACGAACTGGGCGCCAAGGTGCTCGTGCCCGACCCAACAGCGCAAAAAGGCATTGGCCGCGAGGTCGAGGTCGATTTCCAGACCGACACCTTACTAATTGACATACTCGGTGGTGACTCGATCTCCGTGGGGCGCGGGCCGAAAGTCAAGTCGCCCGGCCATGTGCTGGTGTTGCGCAGCGACGGGCAGTTTGCCGTCTTGGACGAGGCCATTGATTCGCAGACCTTCGAGATGGAGAAGGCGGAGCAGAAAGAACTGAAGTCGCCCGAGGACGAGACCACCGCCGATGATAACTTCGGCGCCACCTTCAGTTTCGGCCTGCCCACGGAAGAAAAGCCCAAGAAGAAGCGTTAGCGCGCCTGCCGCGGCGTCGGCCGCGTGGTTCAGCGGAATCGCACGCGGCGGCAGATGTCGAGCAAGGCTTCCAGCGCGTCGCCAATTTCGGCATCGGGACGGTCTGCGTGCAGAGCCGCTTCGAGCCGTGCCGCGATCGGCGTCACCTGGTGAAAGCCGTGGCTGCCGGCGGCGCCTTTGATTTGGTGCGCCGTGGTCGTCAGGCCCACGCGATTACCCGCGTCGAATTGCTCGACTAAGGTGGCGATGCGGCCGGGCATCTCGGCCACGTACAGCTCGACAATCGAACCCAGATCGGGATCGTCGGCCAAGGTTGAAAGAATGGGTTCCGCCGCCTGCTGGCTCGACATCATCTCTCATGCTCGAAGGTTCGCAAGCGCCAGGCGGCGACTCCGCCGTCGGCCGCTCTCGCAATGCTGCTGCACAAAGGTAACACACTCCTAGCTGTTCCGGATCTTGGGGACCGGTGGTATCACCTGCGCCGAATTTGGCGATTCGATGGCGCTTCGTCGATCGCCGGAGCCGTTGCCCTTGCCAACTTCGCATCAAGCGCCGCATCAATCGCATTCCGCAAAAACTGAACGCAGCCTGCCTGGTTCACGTAGCCGGCAAGGCTTGGACGATGGGTGCAATAGCACGCACCGCTGGAGTCGGCCCACAAGAAGGGTCGCGGGCAGTCGTGCGAACATCCTGCTCCCTTTTGGAGAACCTCCCGAATGAAAGCCAAGATTCTGTTTGCGTTGTTGTTGATCGCGGGTGCGATCTCGTGCTTCAGCCAAGACGCCCAAGCCTTCGGCCGCCGTCGCCACATGGCCGGCTGCTGCGAGCCGACCTGCTGCGCTCCCGAGCCGACTTGCTGCATGCCCGAACCCACCTGCTGCGCGCCCGAGCCGACCTGCTGCGATCCCTGCGATCCCTGCTGTGGTCGCCGTCATGGCCGGCTGCACCACTTTTTTCATCACCGCGGACATCGTGGCTGCTGCCCGCCGGTCGATTGCTGCGGCATGGAGCCCGCGTGTGGCTGCGGCTTCTAAGAACCCGCCAGCGCCGAGTGCTCGTGGGATGACCTTCCTAGGTCGTCCATGAGCGCCACTCGAACCAACAAAAGCCCTGCTCGCTGCCGCGGGCAGGGCTTTTTGTTTCCGCAATGCGGTCGAGTACAGCAATCCCATCGAATGCACGAAGATGTCCAAATCGCCTGCGACGTCCACGGCATATTTGATT
>DASVHB010000721.1:0-3362 GCA_036379195.1 Pirellulales bacterium | reverse complement strand
CGGGCCTCGCTTGCGCTTCGGGTTAGTGTGGGCTGATGAATAATCCGGGTTAACTGGGCCTGCTGCCCAGGCTCGTTAAGCCGCCGCTTGAGGCTGCCGACCCCACCAAGGCCCAATGCGGGCCATCGCCGGTCGAGCCGGCGGGGCTGTTCATGGTCAGCGTGGGCTGCTCGCTCAGGCCGGCTGGCTGCGAAGCCGATGGCGTGCCCGTCGTCGATGGTGGCGTCGGCGTGTCGGCCAGCGCGTAACCCAGCGCCGCGCCGGCTCCCGCCGTTCGCTCGGCAAAACCTCCGACGCCGCCGCTGGCGGCCCGATTAAAGAACTCGCCCGACGCCAAAAACGCTTCGCCGACGGTTTGCAGATCGACCACGCCGTGGGCGATGGCATTGGCCCAGCCCATCAATTCGGCATTGCTGGCGCCGCGGCCCAGAAACTCTTGATAGTAACTGTCGACCACGTCAGCGTCGCGTTCCAGCGAGTTGAGCACCAGATCGGCAATCTGGCCGCGGCTGATTCCCAGATCGAGCAATTCCGTCAGGGCCGCCAGGCTGCCCGAATCGGCGGAACGGCCCAGCACGTCCTGGAACAGCGATTGAACAAAGCTGCCGGTGGTCGATTCGGCCAAGAGGAACTCGGGCGAGTGCAAAAAGGCCTCGGCCACTTGCGTCTCGCTAACGCCCGCCATGAGCAGCGTCGCCCAGTGGCTTCGTTCGGCGTCGCTAGGCTCGCGGTGCAGGAATTCGGCGTAGTCCTGGTCTACCTGAAAGGCGCGGTGTTCGGCCGAATTCCACAGCAGCTCGACGAGTTGCATGCGCGACATGCCCGATTCGAGCGCCGCGACCCAGGTGTTCAGCCCGCCCGGGTCGGCAGGCCGGCCGAGCAGTTCTTCGTAAAGCGCATCGACATAGGCGAGGTTCGGGTCTGCCGGCGCGCTGGCGCGGTTCCAGGTGCCACCCGTCACGATCGACTGCACGGCGTTGTAGAGATCGAGCCGTTGGTAAGTCTGGCCGGTGTGAACTACGTTGTCTTGGCCATAATTGGCATCGACGATGCTTACGCCGGTATGTTGCATGATTGACAAGATGCCGCTCTGCGTGGCCTGGGCGTCTTCGCCCGCGGCGTCGAGCGCCTGATGGATGACGACCGCGGCGCCGGCGACCATGGGCGCGGCCATCGAAGTGCCGGCCATCGTGGCCCAGCCGCCGCCCAAATAGGTCGAAGTGATGAAAGCGCCGGGGGCCAGGATGTCGAGCTGCGAATTTCGCTGCGTGAAACTCGTGATCTGATCGGGCGCGGTCGAATAGTCCTTGGCGCCGTTGGCCCACGAGACGGAGCCATAGTTGCCGTTGTAAACCGCACCCACCGAGACGACGAGGTTGTTGATGGCCGGAAATGCCAGGCCCGGCTGGCTGCCATAAGAGTAGTAGCTGTTGCCCGACGAGGCTGCTACAAACACGCCTTCGTTTTGGAGCTGCTGAAAATCGGCATCGAGAAAACTCCACGGCTCGACCTGGTAATTGCCCGCGCCGAGCGACATGTTGACGGCGGCAATGTGATATTGCTGCTGATGAGCGGCCACCCATTGCAACGCCAAATCGACATTGCCGAAATCGCCGGTGCCGGTGCTGTCGAGCACTTTCAGCGCAATGATGCCCACGCCCGGTGCCACGCCGAGATGGTTGGGATCGGCGCTGGCGATGATGCCGGCCACGTGCGTGCCGTGACCTTCGTCGTCCATCGGGTTGTTGTTGTTGGCGATAAAGTTCCAGCCGCCGAGATAGCGCCCAGCGAAGGCGGGATTGGTGTAATCGATGCCGGTGTCGAGAATCGCCACCGAATAGCCGGCGCCGGTAAATCCGTAACGCTGCTGCTCCAGATCGCCGCCAATCAGGCCAAGGCCGCTGAAGCTTTGGGCGGCCAGTGGTGGCGTTTGAGCCTGCAAATCCATGTTGCCCAGCGAGAACGTTTCCTGCCGCCAGTCGGCAGGCGGGTCTACCGGGTCGCCGCTGAGCAACAACAACTCTTCCAAGCGTTCCAGCGCCAGTTCGACGCGCCAGGCCGCGGCGCAATCGCGAGCGAAGCCCGAACTGCGGGCGCGCATGCTGCCAATCATCGAGCGAAATCTCCCCCAGGCCAGGAACCTGGCCAGAATCGAGTTGGGCCGCGGTCGCCGTATGGACGAACCGCGCAACGGTTTTTTTGCCCTAGACCGGGCGTGACTTGCTGAACAGCAAACCGAACAAGTCTAGGTTGTTTTTTCCGCGGCCGCGGTCAAAAGGCGGGCGGAGGCCAGCTCGGGAAAGCTGATGGGTTGCCACGGAGAAACGCATGATGCGTTTTGGCAACATGGGACGGCATCATCGCCGCCGATTCGTCTAAATGACCTTGCACGATCATGGGAAGCCAGCAATCTGTAGGGAACGCCCTCTGTGGCGTTCCGTGTTCCCATGATCGTGCAAGGTCATTTAGGTAGCTCCAGCCCTTGTGGCCGGCTGCCCGGATTTAACCCCACCACCGCCCGGCACAAGGCCGGGAGCTACCTAGGCAGCGGGCCGTCCCAGCCGTCCCCGTGAGTGAATTCCACCTTGTGATGGACCGGTCGCATCGGATAGATTCGCCGTCCCGCGCACGGATGCGCGCTACACAGCACCAACAGCCAGGATGCCAAGGATGGCCCTCCGCACCCCGTTGCCGCAACGGTCTCGTCATCCATCGAGTGCCGCTCTTTCCGCCGCCGATCGCGCCTTCTTGACGCGGCTTGAGCGAACGTCGCTGCAATATTTTGTCGATAACCAGTCGGCCAACGGGCTGTTTCTCGATCGCCAGGCAAATCATGGTCCGCGCCGAAATCACGGGCTGCTAAGCACCGCGGCCACGGGTATGGGTTTCATCGCACTGGGCCTGGCCGCGGCCGAGCCGCATTCCTTGCTCTCGCATCGTGAGGCCTGCCAGCGAGTTTGCCGCGGCGTGCGCCATGCCTTGGAACAATTGCCTAGCCATCACGGCGTCTTGCCGCACTTTGTCGATTCGGCCACCGGCGCCGTGCGCGGCGTCGATCAGTTCAGCACGCTCGATTCGTCGTGGCTCGTGGCCGGCGCCCTGTGGGCGGCGGAGTTTTTAGAAGACGGTGAACTGGACCATCTGGCGACCCGGCTCTACGAGCGCATCGATTGGCGGGCGTGGGCCGCCGCGTCAGGTCCCGCCGCAGGCAGGCTTTTGCTGCATGGCGAAGGTGAAGATGGCCGGATGCTCGCCAGCGCGTGGGACCGCCTCAACGGCGAAACGATCTTCATGTATTTGCTGGCGGCCGGCGCCTCGCCCGACCAAGCAATTTCGCCGGCTTGTTGGACAACGTTGCGCCC
>DASVHB010000720.1:0-2571 GCA_036379195.1 Pirellulales bacterium | reverse complement strand
CGACCCATTGCTTGACGAGCGCAATTTGCCGGTCGCGGTCCGGGCCGGCGGGGTGGCAAAAGTCGTTGCCCACCGCGGTGCCGGAGATATCGAGCCCCAGGCGAAACGTTTGCCGTTTGACTCCGCGAAGATACTCGGGCGTGACGTCCGGTGGAAAATAATACGAAGTGAGTTCCGTGCCTTCCAAGCCCATCTTGGCGCAGTCGTCGATGAAATCGGCCAAGGTGAGCGAGGCGTTCTTGCCCGAGAGCAGGTCGCGGTAGCTGTAGGCCGCCAGGCTGAATTTGAATTTCGCCTGGCCGGTTCGCTCGATCGGTTCAATGGCCGCCGCGGAGCGTGCCAGCGATCCGCCGGCCAAGGCGGCGCCGGTCGCGGTGAGAAAATTGCGGCGCGTGGTGGTTGCGTTCATGGAAAAAACTCTCGGCAGGCGTGAAGCTGATGGTCGCGGAGCAGGTTGCCATCGTAAGTGGCTCGCGGCCGATTGTCTACCAGCGGCTGATCGGCACATCGCACCACCACAGCCGCGGGTGGCTGGGCCACATAGTTTTTAACAACACTCACAGCCCCAAGAAGGGCACCGGCACGAGAAAAGCATGCTGCTCGTACAGACTAGCGACGCCGTGCCACGAGGTGTACTGCGTGAAGAACACCAGGAACACATAGAAGGCGACCACCGGAATCATCGCCAGCCGGGCAAGCTGCCGCAAAAACCAATTGCGGTTGCGCGGCCGCCGCGCGGCATAGCCGCACGACCAACCGGTCAGCAGCCTCGCGGGAAAGATGAAAACCACAAACAGCAGGCTGGGCAGCCAGGCCGCCTCGCGCGGCACGATTTCGATCTTTAACAAATACAACGGCAGGGCGAACAGCAGCGTACCCACGAGCGACAGCCAGAACATCACGGGCGCCCGGCGAAACCATTGCCGCGCCCCGCGGACGCTGAACATGGCGCGGAACCGGTTTTCGGCCGCGAACCGCGTTTGCACAAAGGGCAGATACAGCAGCACCCCCATTAGCCACAGCGCGCCGATAAAACCCAGCAGCGGCGCTTTCGTGCCCGACGCCATCAGGCTGATGGGCAGAAACAGCCACAGCAAGCCGCCGACAAAGCCCCGCAGGCCGAGCCAAAAGTAGTAAGGCAATCGCAGACTGACGACGAATTGCCAAGTGGCGTCGCGCGTGCGTGTGTATGCGCCGCGCTGAAAAAGGTCGCGCAGCAGGCGGATCGGCCTGGGCCACAAAAAATGTCGCAGCCGGCCGCCGCGCCAGCAGGCGCCGACGATGTGCGCCACCGTCAGCACGGTCAGCAGAGTCAAGGCCGCCGACCAACCGCGGTCGGCGCGGCTGCCCGGCTCGATGAGTTTCGCGGCCCCGGCCATGGCCGAGGTGAACCGCAAGGGCAACATCACCAGCCATGCGCCGAACACGACGCTTCCGACACGGGCCGCCTTGCGGACGCCCACAAACCCGTCGCGCAGGCGGCCCGTGCGGGCGACCCGGCCGCTGGCTTCGAGCAGATAACCCAAGCTGAGCATTTGCAGAATGGGATACGTGGCCAAAAACGACAGACCCACGATGAGCGCCGCCGCGCCCATCAGCCATTCGATGGTCGAAGCCACGAGGCGGAGTAGGGAAAACTGTTTACCGCTTATCGGACGAACGGCCGTTGATTCGCCGCACGACGGTCGCGGGGTGAGCTCGGGCGTCTCGACCGGCTCGACCGGCAGCGCCTCGGCTGAACAGACGCCCACCAACTCGGCCGGCACCGGCTCGAAAGCCAAAGCGGCGGGCACAAGCTGGGAATTCAATTCGGGCGACATTCCGGCGAATCACTGGAGGGCAAAGCGGTCTGATAAGCACTACCCGGAAAAATGGGCGGCGGTGTCACGCCAAAACGGGTAAATTGCGGGACGGACCATTCGGCAGAAGGAGGGAGAAGGGTGACGCGCCGACTTCGGCGCGTACTCATCGAATTCAGGTGGCAATCACGCGTGTTTGCTTTGTAGGGAACGCCCTCCGTGGCGTTCCGTGAACTGCAAATCGACGTCACCTTAACTTGATGCATAGGGGGGCCGAGCGCAGCGAGTCCCCTGTTAGACGGTGACTCGACGCGGCAACGATGATGCGGCGACTGGTGGGACTCGCTGCGCTCGGCCCACCCTACGCTCTAAGCGATGCCCCGGCTGATCCGCTTCCGGGGCATCGGCAAGCCTCTGCCCCAGCCACCAGCGATAAGGCTGTGCAGACATCCTACCAGGCTTTTTTTGAAGCCGGTTCGCCTTGGGCGGGGTATTGATGGTAACCACATTCATTCGCGGCAGGTGATTGTATCGTGTGGATTCGCAATCTCGTTTTCATCTTGCTTTGCGTGGCGGGGCTGTCGGCGTTGGCCGCCAGCTTGGCGCCGGTGCGTAAACCCCGCTCAGATCCGCAGTTATTGGCTGCGGCCCTGCCTGACGCTGAGTTGAGCGAGCTAGCCGCCCACGTCGACCAGGCATTTCGCGACCGATGGGCGGAGCAGCGCATCGCCCCGGCCGGGCGGGCCGACGATTTGACGATCGCCCGGCGGTT
>DASVHB010000719.1:0-4455 GCA_036379195.1 Pirellulales bacterium | reverse complement strand
TTCTGCGGCAGTTGCATGCGCGACAATACGCTGGCCGCGGCGCTCACGCGGTTAGGTTGCGATGTGCAACTGATCCCGCTCTACACGCCCATCCGCACCGACGAAGAAGACGTGAGCATCGACCGCGTTTTCTTCGGTGGGGTCAACGTGTATTTGCAACAGCGTGTGCCGCTATTTCGTTACCTGCCCGGCTTTCTGGTGCGCTGGCTCGATCATCCACGGTTGCTGGGCGGCGTCGGGCGGCTGGGAATCAAAACCAGCGGTCGGCAGCTTGGGGCATTGGCGGTGTCGGTATTAAAGGGTGAACACGGCCGGCAGCGCGGCGAAGTGTTTCGCCTGGCCGAGTGGTTGGCCGCTCACGTGCGGCCCCAATTGATCAACCTGAGCAACCTGCTCATCGCCGGCTGTGTGCCGACGCTGAAGCGGATGCTCAAAGCGCCCGTGCTGGTGACGTTGCAAGGCGACGATTTGTTTGTCGACGAACTGCCGGAGCCGTATCAATCGCAGGCGCTCGGCGAACTGCGGCGATTGGCGGCGGAGGTTGATGGCTTTTTGGTGTTCAGCCAATACTACGCCGAGTTCATGGCCGATACGCTCCAAGTGCCGCTCGATCGGTTCCACATCGTGCCGATGGGCATTCAACTCGACGACTATCATTCGTTGGTACGTGCGGATAGCGAGCGTCCGTTCACGATCGGCTATCTGGCCCGTCTTTGCCGGGCCAAGGGACTGCACGTGCTGGCCGACGCCTACCTGCGGCTGCGAGAGATGCCGGGCGGCGAACAGGCCCGCTTGCACGTGGCCGGCTGGCTGCCGCCGACCGAGCGGGCTTTCGCCCAGGCCGAGTTTGACAAGCTGCGGGCCGCCGCGGGCGACCACTTTCATTATCTCGGCCAACTCGAGCGACCGGCCAAGCTCGACTTTTTGCGATCGATCGACGTGCTTTCGGTGCCGACAGTCTACCGCGAGCCCAAGGGCATTTTTGTGCTCGAAGCGTTGGCCAGCGGCGTGCCCGTGGTGCAGCCCGCCCACGGAGCGTTTCCCGAATTGCTGGCGGCCACGGGCGGCGGCCGGCTCGTTCCGCCCGGCGACGTCGAGACCCTGGCGCGCGCCCTGCACGAGCTGCTGGTCGATCACCCTGCGCGGGCGGCGCTCGGCCAGGCCGGCAGGCAGCGCGTGCTGGCTGATTTTGGCGCGGAACGCATGGCGATGGCCACGCTCGAGGTGTATCAGAAGTTTTTAAGTCTGGGCGCAGTTGCAAATGCCGCGACGGCGGCGAGAATTGTATCATCACATCGGTTCGTAGGATGACCTTCCTAGGTCGTCCATGCGACCTCCAAGGTTTTCCCCAGTGGGCGACCTAGGAAGGTCGCCCTACGGTTCCCCTGGCGTCCTCGTGTGGGCACGGTTTCATCCTAACTATAGCCGGCGACGTGCAAAACGCTCCGCACTCTGATACCCTGCCGCGGCTGCTCGGCCCGCTCGACGCCGTCGCCGTCGTCGTGGGTGGCATCATCGGCTCGGGCGTGTTTCTCAAACCCGCCACCGTCGCCCAGAATCTCGACAACCTGGGGCTGATTCTCGGCGTGTGGGTCGTGGTGGGGCTGATCACGCTGTGCGGCGCCCTCTCGCTGGCCGAGTTGGCCGCCATGTTGCCGCACGCCGGCGGGCCTTACGTCTATCTGCGCGAGGCTTACGGGCGGCTGCCCGCCTTTCTCTGGGGCTGGACCGAGCTGTGGATCATCCGCGCAGGCTCCGTTGGCGCGCTGGCCACCGCCACCGCCATTTATCTCAACAAGCTCGTGCCAATGGACCGCATCGGCCAAGAGTGCGTGACTCTGGGCATCGTGCTGTTTCTTTCGATCGTCAACATCGTCGGCACGCGTTGGGGCGCCGTCGTGCAGAATCTCACCGCGGTGCTCAAGCTGGGTTTTCTGGCGTTCATCATCATTCTGCCGCTGGCAATGTCGCGCACCCCGCCTGTCGAGACGGCCCCGTGGTGGCCCGAAACGTTTTCGCCCTCGCTGTGGCGCGGCTTGGGCCTGGCGATGGTCGCCGTCATGTGGCCTTACGACGGCTGGATCAATATCGGCCCGGTGGCCGAAGAAATCCGTCACCCGCAGCGCAATGTGCCGCTGGCGTTGGCGCTGGGCATGCTGATGGTGATTGTCGTTTATGTGCTCGCCAACGTGGCTTACCATTCGGTGTTGCCGATCGCGGCCATCGCCCAATCGAAAGCCGTGGCCGCCGACGTCTGCCAGGCGCTGCTGGGCGATATCGGCGGCAAGGTGGTGGCCCTGGGCGTACTTTGCTCGACCTTCGGCGCGGCCAACTCGAATCTGCTCACCGGGCCGCGCATTTATTTCGCGATGGCCCGCGACGGGCTGCTGCCGGCGGCCATCAGCCGAGTGCATCCGCGCTGGCGCACGCCGGCCAATGCCATCTGGCTGCAAGCGGTTTGGACCACGGTGCTGACCGTGGCGGCCTATGCCTGGAAAGACGATCCGCTGGATGCGTTCAACGCGCTGACCGATTTTGTGATTTTCGGCGGACTGGTGTTTTACGCCTTGGCGGTGGGAGCGGTGCTGGTGTTTCGCCGCACGCACCCCGAGTGGCCGCGCCCGTATCGCACCACCGGCTATCCGCTGACGCCGGTCATCTATTTGCTGGGCGTGTCGGCGGCGCTGGTCAGCATGGTCTATCAAGAGTGGCTGCAGGCCGCCGCGGGAACGGCGATGATTCTCAGCGGCGTCGTATTTTATCGCTGGGCGGTGCGCGGCGCCGCCCGATGGGGCTAACCACAAAGATCACAAAGAACACGAAGCTCACCTGATCGGCTGCTGAGAATCGGTCTTCATCTTCGTGGTCTCTGTGCCCTTGGTGGTTCGATTTCCTGGCGAATTCAGGTTCGGTTCGTTCGCTCGACGAGCCGCGTCAACAGCTCGCTGGCGGCGCCCGTGTCGATGGCTTCCGCCGCCAGCTCAACGCACCGAGGCAGCGTTTCGGCCTTGCCGGCCAGCCAGAGAGCGGCGGCGGCATTGAGTAGCACGATGTCGCGCGCCGCGCCGGCATGGCCGCGCAAAACCTGGCGAATGATGGCGGCGCTGGCCGCCGGACCATCGACGCGCGCCGTTTCGAGACTGGCGCGAGCGATGCCAAAATCGCCGGGCGAGAGCGAATACTCGCGCACCCCGCCCTCACCGACTTCGGTCACCCGCGTTTCGCCCGTCAGCGTGATCTCGCCCAGGCCATCGCTGCCATGGACGACCAAGGCCCGCCCGACACCCAGCCTGGCCAGCGCCGCCGCCAATCGCGGACGCAGCTCGTCGCGGCCCACGCCCAGAAGCTGGTATTGAGCGCCGGCGGGATTGGTGAGCGGCCCCAAAAGGTTGAAAATCGTCGGCACGCCCAACCGCTGGCGGACCGGCGCCACGTGCTTCATCGCCCCATGGCACAGCGGCGCGAAGCAGAAACAAAGGCCCAACTCGTCGAGACACGAAGAAACGCATTCAAGGTTCGCCGCCACATTGACGCCCAGCTCGGCCAACACGTCGGCCGAGCCGCTCTTGCTGGTCACCCGCCGGTTGCCATGCTTGGCCACGGGCACGCCGGCGGCGGCGGTCACCAGCGCGGCCGTCGTACTGACATTGAACAGTGTCGAACCGCTGCCGCCGGTGCCGCAGGTATCGATCACCCCTGGTCGCCGACTGCCGATTGGGGTCATGTGTCTTCGCATGGCGGCCGCGGCGCCGGCGATCTCATCGACGGTTTCGCCACGACGGGCGAGGGCCAGCAGAAACGAACCGATTTGCTCTTCCGGCCACTCGCCCCGCATCACGCCGTCGATGGCGTCGGACATTTCGTCCATCGAGAGTGGGCGATCGGGGACTAGCACACGGAAAGCGGGGGGATAGGGGACGGGGGACGGGGATAGGGAACAGGGGACAGGACAGGCTTCCGCCCGACGAAAAAACGGAGGCCGTTTCCGACAGAGGTCGAAGGTATTCTGAACCCGGAACCCTCGTCCGGACACAAGGGCCGGGGCTACCGGCGTGGTTTCTTGCGCGCGGCGGCGGGTGCTTTGACGGGCCGGGCTTTCGCCTTGGGCTCGCGGGCAGCGCGGTGGCGGCGACGCTTCGGGGCCGGCGGTTGCTGGTCGTCGCCCGCGTCGCCAAAGCCGCCCTGCATCATGCCCATCGCTGGATTCATGTAACCGGGGTTCAAGCCCGTCTTCACTCCACCATAGCCCCCCGCCATGCCGGCCATCATCATCATTTGCATGGCGGCCATTTCGGCTGGTGTCATCTGGCCGGCTCCCATGGCGCCAGCCATCGGACCGCCAGGCATGGGACCGCCAGGCATGGGAGCGCCTGTCATCGCGCCCCCAGCGCCGCTCATCGTGCCGCCGGAGATGGGTCCGCCGGTGAGGGGAATAAACAGCGGCGTGAAGCCCAG
>DASVHB010000718.1:0-5859 GCA_036379195.1 Pirellulales bacterium | reverse complement strand
ATCGGCAAGCCTCTGCCCCGGCCACCTACTGCTACGATTTGCGCCAGAAGGTGGGACTCGCTGCGCTCGGCCACCTTACGACCCATCACGCGAAGACTTCCGCGAAGTCCCGGCGATACACCGCTGGGTCGTTGGGCAATCGGTCACTGAGCAACTCGCGGCGGCCGACGCCGTGTTGAAAGCGGCGTTTTTCAAATACCGGCATGGTCAAGCCCGTCACGGCCTCGACGCCGCGGCGCACGACTTCGCCCTTCAGAGCATACAGCTTGTCGTGCCGCCAGTCGGTCAGTTCGATAAACGGAATACCCTCGGCCACCTCGATCACATTCGGCAGTGCATAGGGGCTGAAGCCGCAAAAGCCCAACGCCCGCGCGGGTGCGTAAGACCGCACATGACCGCGGCTCTGCCCGCCCGAATAGGTCAGCGAATGCTTGATGGCGTCGACGCCCCAACCTTCCTGGTAAAGCATCAGGTTGTTCAGCACACTGCGAATGGTCAGCTCGGGGTTGTCTTCGATCGGGTAGTCCTTCAGATTTTCGTCGCCGCCGTCGCCATCGACCAGGTATTTCCAATCGGGATAGCGGCGGCGAATTCCGCGGCAAAGCGCCAGCGAGACGGCGGCCGACTGCACATCGAGCGGTTTATAGTCTTCGATCACGCGCACGGCGTCGAGGCGATCGATCGCCTCGGCGGGCACATCGATCGTCTCCAGAAACAACCCCAGATCGAGTGTGTCGAGAAACTCGGCGGCTTGTCGCGCGTCGTCGCCCTCGCCGTCGATGGAAAGCGAAAACGCCTTCAGCCGGGCGGGCGATTGGCCGCTCGCCAGCAGCAAATGATAGAGCACCAAAAACACCGAGCCGGAGTCGATGCCGCCGGAAAACAGCACGCCGATGGGCGCTCGCGGGTCGATCTGTTCCAGCCAGCGCCGGCACTCGTCGGCCAGAGCGCCGATGTATGCTCGGCCGATCGTATCGAGATCGGCGGGCAGCCGGTTGCGCTGCGGCGTGAAGAACCGCCGGTAAGTCGGATTTGGATCGGGGCAGCCGACCAAGGCGATTTCGACCAGGTGGTGCGCCGGCGCCATCCGCGTATACGAAGGATGAAACTGTGCGAGCAGCCCTTCGTCGCGAAGATAATCGCGAATGGTCTCCATGCGGTCGGCCACGACCAGGCACGGCCCTTCGGCCCGCTTGGCGATAAAATAACGTAGCGGGCGGCCAATCGAACGGGCCATGCGCACGATCTGCCCGCGGCGGTGTACCAGGGCAAACTGCCCATCGATGGCCCGCACCTGTTCGGGGTCGCCGCTGCCGACCCGCTCGATCGCTTCTTCGAGCGACATGTTGAGGACCAGGTTGGCCGAGGGGTCGCTCAGGTCGACCAGCCGTTCGATCGGGGCGGGATGGTGCATGGTTGAGAACAGGGGGCAGGGAATAGGGGACAGGGAATAGCGGGACAGGGAATAGCGGGACAGAATCACCAACCACTTCTGAACCATCCTAACTTTTGGCCGAACGTGGCTCAAGCTGCAACGCTTGTCGCGGGTAGCTGTGGGCGTTATTCTGCGACGGAATGGATCACATCGGCGTATTCAACTTCAACCTGGGATTTAAATGCGCCCGAGTTTTTCGCTTCGAGGTCTGTTCGCGGCCGTCCTAACCCTAGGCGTCGGCTGCGCCGCATTGGCCTCTCCATCGGATTGGTGGGCCTCGGGTTTGTTCTCCGTGATGCTGCTGGTGCTGGCGGTGGCAGCGGTCGCCGCCATGCTGTCGCGCGGATCAACGCGCGCCGCAATGGTTGGAGCAACATGGCTAGGCTGTGCGTATTCCGTCTGTACCTATGGTCCCTGGTTCGATACGCATGTCTCGCCACGATTGCTGACGAGCCGAATGGCGGAGTGCTGGTTCGACTACCTTAAAGAATTGGCGCAGCCTCCGAATGTTCCCGGTGCGGTCTCTACCGAGCAGACGCCCGAAGGCAAATGGCGAGTCCGCCTTGCTGATGGCACAATGCTTTGGATGGGATCGGATGTCCCCCGTTCCGAAACGCTCGCGGCAATCGTACATTCGTTGGCGGCACTGCTGTTTGCATTGCTCGGCGGATTTGTGGGGCAATGGTTTTATGGCGCCGCGAGCCTCGGGACGTCCAAAAGGTACCACGGTGCCGTGCAATGATCCTCGAAGCCATTGTCACCACGCTGAACGCCGACGGCAGTGTAAACGTCGCGCCGATGGGGCCGCGGGTTGATGCCCGAATGCACTCGTTCGTGCTGCGGCCCTATCAGACTTCGACGACTTATCAGAACTTGAAGCGCACTGGCCAAGGCGTGCTGCACGTCACCGACGACGTCGAACTGCTCGCTCGGGCGGCCATCGGCCCGCTGGCGCCCCTTCCGAAATTCACGCCGGCCAGCGGCGTCGAAGGCTTCCGCCTGGCCGATTGTTGCCGCTGGTATTCGTTTCGCGTCAGCTCGCTCGACGACAGCCAGCCGCGCACGACGCTTGTGGCCGACGTGGTGGCAAGCGGGCGAGTGCGCGATTTTTTTGGTTTCAATCGGGCCAAGCATGCCGTGGTCGAAGCGGCGATCTTGGCCACCCGCATCGGGCTTTTGCCCGCCGAAGAGATCCGCGGCGAATTCAAGCGGCTCAAGATTGTCGTCGAAAAAACTGCCGGAGACCAAGAAAGGCGCGCTTTCCAAATCTTAGAGGCCCATTTGCTGAAGCGCCTTGCGCCGAGCACGTCCTAAAGAACCGTGCGCGATTCGCGGACGCCCCAAAGTCGCCTTTCGCTCCGCGAAAGTAGCGCTACTTTCGCGGAGCAAAGGGCGATAATACGCGTCCGGCTGCCTGACTTGCTGGAAACTCCGCGGCCGGTGGCTTACATTACTGAAGAATCACCCTCCTCGATCAAGCCGCTACTTATGATCCACTCCCTGATTGTCCGCTGCTCGCTGAGTGTTCTACCGGTTTCGCTTTTGATGGTCTCCCTCGCGGCAGCCGATGCGCCGCGAGCGTTGCCGCCGGGCAAAACGCCGGCCGATGAACGTCTTGGCCCGCCTAAAGACCTCGACGGCTATTTTCCCCTCAGCGTTCCCGGCACGGTTGACCAGTGGAATCAGCGGGCCGAACGCGTGCGCCGCCAGATCAAAGTAGCCACCGGCCTGTGGCCCCTGCCTACCAGCACCCCGCTGAATGCCGTGGTCCACGGCGCCGTCCAGCGCGACGGCTACACCGTCGAGCGGGTTTACTTGGAAAGCTACCTTGGGCATTTTGTGACAGGCAGCCTCTACCGCCCGCTTGGCCGCGCCGGCAGACTGCCGGCGGTGTTGTGTCCTCACGGCCATTGGGCCAATGGGCGGTTCTTCGACGCCGGCGTCGAATCGGCACGCCGGCAAATCACGGAAGGGGCCGAGCGATTCGTCAACAGCGGCCGGTTTCCCTTGCAGGCTCGTTGCGTGCAGTTGGCCCGCATGGGATGCATCGTGTTTCATTACGACATGATGGGCAACGCCGACAGCTTGCAACTATCGCGCGAACTGGTGCATGGCTATGCCAAGCAACGTCCGGTGATGGACACCGCGGACGATTGGGGGTTCTTCAGTACGCAAGCCGAACTGCGGCAGCAATCGGTGATGGGCTTGCAGACGTATAATTCGGTGCGAGCGCTCGATTGGCTTAGCCAGCTTCCCGATGTCGATCCGACGCGCATCGGCGTGACCGGCGCCAGCGGCGGCGGCACGCAGACATTCATTCTTGGCGCCGTCGACCCGCGTCCGGCCGTGGCGTTTCCCGCCGTGATGGTTTCGACCGCCATGCAAGGCGGTTGCACTTGCGAAAATTGCAGCCTGCTGCGCGTCGATACCGGCAACATCGAGATCGCCGGGCTGTTCGCCCCCAAGCCACTGGGCATGACCGGCGCCGACGACTGGACTAAAGAGATTGCCACCAAGGGGCTGCCCGAGTTGCAGCATCTTTACAAGCTGCTGGGCGCCGAGGGCAAAGTCATGGCCAAGCCACTGCTGCACTTCCCGCACAACTACAACTATGTAAGCCGGGCCGTCATGTATTCGTGGTTCAATAAACATCTCGGCCTGGGCTATCACGACCCAATCGTCGAAGAAGACTTTGTGCCGCTGTCGATCGCCGAGATGACCGTCTGGGACGCCTCACACCCCAAGCCTCCCGCCGGCGACGACTACGAGCGGAGCCTGGTCAAACAGATGACCCAGGACGCCGAGCGCCAGATGGCCGCCCTGACGCCGAAAGACGCGACTTCGCTGGCCAAATACCGCGAAGTGGTCGGCGGGGCGATCGATGTTCTGATTGGCCACAACCTGGCCGACATCGGCACGCCCGACTTCGATAAGACCGCCGAGCAAGACCGCGGCGACTATTTGCAGTTCGTCGGCGTGTTGCGAAACCCGCGGCATGGACAGCAATTGCCGGCCCTGTTTTTAGAGCCGAAAAACTGGAACAAGCGCGTGGTGCTTTGGATCAGCGAGTCGGGCAAAGCGAGTCTGCTGGCCGACGATGGCAATCCCCAGCCCGAAATCGCGCGGCTGCTGGCCGGCGGCAACGCATTGGCGAGCATTGACATGCTCGGCCAGGGCGAGTTTCTGTCTGCCGGACAGCCGCCGCTGAAGAATCGCCGGGTGAAGAACCCGCGTGAGTTTGCCGGCTACACTTATGGCTATAACCATGCGCTGTTTGCCGATCGCGTCCACGATATTCTCGCGTTGATTTCGTTCGTGAGGCACAACGAGCGCAAGCCCGAACATATCGACCTGGTGGGCCTGGGTGGCGCCGGTCGATGGGTAGCCGCGGCCGCCGCACAGGCCGGCGACGCCATCGACCGCGTGGTGATCGACACGGCGGGTTTCCGCTTCCGCAATCTCAAGAGTTTTGACGACGCCGACTTTCTGCCGGGCATCGTCAAGTATGGCGACCTGCCGGCGATGATCGCCCTGATCGCGCCGCATCCACTGTGGCTAGCCGGAGAGGCAGCGGCGCCGGCGCCGGTAGGCGAGGCGTTCGCGGCGGCTGGCAAGCCGGCGAACGCAGTCGTCTCTGCGGGCGATAAAAACACCGTAGAGCACGAAGTGATCGAATGGTTGCTAAAATAAACCAGCCTGGGAAGTGCAATTTCATGCCCGATTGGCCGCGATTCAAATTGCTTTTCATCCGCCTCGACCCATGTTTGCCAGATGCAGGATCCATCTCCCATCCGCGGCGTCGGCGCCCGCGATCCTTTGGATGTGGCGGGCACGCGCGAGCAAAACGAGCACGTGATCTTTGAAGTCTACGCGGCCCCGATTCACGCCTCCGACGAATACTTCCGCGCCGTGCGGCGCGAACTCGAGCAGGCACTGAGCGAAGGCGTCATCCTCGTCGAGCGCCAGCGGGTGACGCTTATTTGATGGCCTAAATAGCAGACCGAACCCGCAGAGCATTGAAATGGCTGCGCCGGCGCGGTAAAGTGACGTGCGATCGCACGTTGCTTCGTGTTTGGGTTTTGTGCCACGGAGGGTGCCTTGACGGGCTGTGCAACATCGGCGGCGGCCGCTGGCGAATTCGCTTATGAGACAGGCGACCGATTTGCTTTAGAGTGTTCGGGCTCTGAAGGCCGCTTTATCTTGCCCGACCCGCTGGTCGCCGGACCAACGGCGATCGAAGAGATCGAGGACGAGCAGGGCCAGCCCGTTGGTTTCGCCATCGAGGCCCAGACCGGCGAACTGGTTTTGCGTCCAGGGCGCGAGGGGGCGGCGAGCGCCGCCCTGTGGCTCGAGTATCGCCAGCCAGGTTCGTACCGGCTGCTGACCGAAGCCGCGGCGACCGCCGAAAGCATCGCCAGGGAGGC
>DASVHB010000717.1:0-6506 GCA_036379195.1 Pirellulales bacterium | reverse complement strand
ACCGGCCTGATCGTCGAGACGAGCGACGGCCGGCAGGCGATCTCCCAAGCCAACGATTCAGCACGGCAGATCGTTTGGCGCTGCGCCGAATCGGCTCCTGGCGGCGGAGAAGATTTCGCAAACGATCCGGCGGCAACCCTGACGGTCAGTGGCCACTTGCGATGGATCCGGCATGAGACAGCGACGCCTTTCAAGCAGGCGGTGTTTCATTTGGGTATGATTTCGATTGGGCGTTGGGGCCGCGGCCTGGTGCGGAGCGTTTTGCAGCGGCGCTTGATCGCCCCGCGAAAAACTTGCCCGGTACGCCTCACCCGCCGCTTTGAGTTTACGGAAGACGAGGCCGACCCCAGCAAGTGCCGCGTGATTGACCAGATCGAGCTGCTTGACCGCCGGTTGCAAATCCGCCGCCTCGGTTTTACCAGCGATCTGCAGGCTGCCTATACAGCGGCGGCGAACGTCTATCAGCAGAGCGTACTGACGCAGTGGACAGATTTTGGGGAACTGGTCGACGAGCTGAACCGCCGCCGCCGAGTCACCATCGTGCGGACCTTGGGGCAGGCGGTGCGAACTGATACACCCTTCGATTCGAACACGACGAGCGTTGAGCGGTGCGATATCGAGTTTTGTTGACCGATTACGCCTGGCCCGACCTGGAGATTGAACGAGCCACGCTAGCCGAGATAGACGCGGAGCTTGTCGTCGCAAGTCAGACCGATGCCGCCTCGCTCGCTGCGCAGGCCGCCGATGCCGACGCCATCATGACCACCTGGGCCCGCGTTTCGGCAGACGTGTTGGCGGCGGCCAAGCGCTGCCGCATTGTGGCCCGAATGGGAATCGGGCTGGACAACATCGATGTCGAATTTGCGACACGCCGGGCGATGCTCGTGACGAACGTGCCCGACTACTGCCTGAAGGAGGTGGCTGAGCACACGCTGGCGCTCATTCTGGCTTTGGGCCGCAAGGTGGCGTTTTATCATCAGCAGACGAAAGCGGGCGGCTACGATTTGCGGGCTGGCGCGGCGCTGCGGCGGCTGGAGGGCCAGACCGTAGGCGTCGTCGGGCTGGGCAACATTGGGCGGCAGGTGGCGGCCAAAGCATCGGCGCTCGGTTTTCGGGTGATCGCCTCGACGCGCCGGGCGGCCAGCGCGCCGTTGGCCGTCGAATGTCTGCCGCTCGACACGCTGCTGGCGCAAAGCGATTACGTTTCGCTGCACGTGCCGAGCACTGCGGAATCCAGGCATTTGATCGGTCGCGCCGAGCTGGCCCGCATGAAACTGACCACGTATTTGATCAACACCTCGCGCGGCGCGGTCTTGGACGAGCAAGCCCTGGCCGAAGCTTTAGCGGCGGGGCACTTGGCCGGGGCCGCGCTCGACGTGCAGCAGCATGAGCCGCCCGATCTGTCGCGGCCGCCGTTCAACGATCCGCGCGTCATCGTCACGCCTCATGCGGCGTTTTCGTCGGTCGAAGCGGTGACCGAACTTCGCCGCCGGGCCAGCCGGCAAGTGGCCGATGCCCTGACCGGCAGAAAACCGGAGAATGTGGTCAATCCGATGATTAAACGATGACCAGAAGCTGACTCATCGAGCGCCCGATGTCAGAACCAGCGGCGTGAACACGCCTAACGATCTTACTTGTCCAACGACTGCTCGTTTTGCGGCTGTCCGGCGATGCGTTGAAAGCGGTAGTAGACTTCAAGCGTGAGCACGGCCAGCGCGGTGGAATAGATACGGCCACCCGCCTTGCCCCACCGATCGTTGGGAGGCCAGCTTCCGCGCTCGCAAGCTTCACCCTGCACCTGCAGGCCGATCACACTGTCGCGATGGACGTCGTTCCAGCGATTCCACGGTTCGCCGCCGACCTGAAACATGGCCATGGTGCAGTTGTACCAAGAGTAATAGTCGGGCCTCCCGGCGATATCGTAAACGGCCAGCCGGGCGGCGCCCGACTGCACAACCGGCGAGTCAAGCTTGTGCTCGAAGAACACGACCGCCATCATGCCCACGCCTGTCAGGGCATCGGAGCCCGCGTTCCCGAATCGTAAGTAGTGAGTCCGACCGTCGGAGTAATGCGTGGCAAAGAAGTCCATCATTTTGGAAATGGTCTGGGGGGAAACACGGAGCTCCGCCTCGCGGGCTGTTTTGAGAGCGAGCATCGCCCAGCCCGAAACCGAAGAGTCGCTCACGTCTTTTGCGTTCACGGTATAGCGCCAGCCGCCGTCGTCGTGCTGGACTTCTTCGATGAACGACACCGCGCGTTGGGCGGCCAATTGATATCTTGGGTCGGGCTTCTTTCCAGCGGCGATGGCCACGGCGCAGGCCTCGCACAGGGCAAAGGTGGCCACAGCGTGCTCGTACATAAAGCACCCCGGGAACTGAATGCCGGCGTCGGCTTGTTCCGGGGTGGGGACTTGCGAACCGACGATCGAGCCGTCAACGGATTGCTTCCAGAACAGATAATCCAATCCTTTCTTCACCTGGCCGGAGTATTTCTGGCCGTTGAAGTAATAGTGGCCGGCGGCCTGGAACGCGAGCAGCGCCAGGCCGGTATGAGCCGCTTCGTAGGCTTCGCCGAGCCCATCGCAAGGCGCCACCCGATCGCAACGTGAGTTCAGGCCGGTGCCTAGGCAATCGGCGCCCCAGTGACCGTCTGTTGCTTGGTGGCGGGCCAGCCAATCCAGGCCGTCTTCGACTGCCTGTTGCGATGCGGCCGTTCCGCCCCGCTCACCGAGCCAATCGGAAGTCTTCGGTTGCGTCCGTTCCGCGTAGAGCCCCTTCGCCGTGTCGGCCACGACCGCCAGTTTCGGCTCGTCGGGAACCGCGAGCGTTTCTGGCTTAGACGGCGCGTCGCCCAGCACTCCCGTAGGCTCGTCAGCGACCAGGCCGATCGTTCCGTTCGCGGTTTCTCGTTTCTGCCGATCGGCGACGATTCCCAAGGGTTTGTCGGGCTTCGTGGGCGATGACTGCGCGGTAGCATCAGCCTGAGTGCCGGCGGCGGTTTCGTCGTGGTCGGCTTCAACAGGTTGGGGAAGCGGCTTCGCGTAATGATCGTCCGATTCCGATGGCGCCGTTTTGCTTGGCGTTTGCCGTGATGACGCGGCGGATTTGTCGTCGATTGTCGTGTCGGTTTTTAAGTCACTCTTTACGGCTGGTTGAACTTGCCTGGCGAGCATAGCCACGGGCGTAGCTTGTTTCTCGTGAGACGGCGACCAGTAGACGAGTAATGCCGTGGCGACCACGCCGGAACCAACGAGCGTGGCGAGCAGCCAAACGAATGTTGGCATTCGCGAGCTTCGCTTACCGACGACAGATCGTCCCGCCGCAGGATGCACATCGTTGCCCGTGACACGGATACGGGTCGGCGGGGGTGGCGGGCGTTTAATGCTCGTGCGCGGGGCCCCAAGCGGATGCCCGCAAGCCGGATGCGGACATCTGGCGGCGTCGTCTGCGACCGCGCGGTGGCAGGCAGGGCACGTTTTCAAAGCCGGCACTCCCTCAGAAGAGAAATGTCTGGGGTGCCCCCTAAGAACGCAAGTATCCCCGACAGGGCTCGAACCTGTAACCTTCGGCTCCGGAGGCCGACGCTCTATCCAATTGGGCTACGGGGACCAATGCATCCATTTAATCGGAGCAACCGTGGATGGTCAAGGTTCATTGTGCCCGTACCAGGTGCTCATGCTGCTGGTGATTCCAAGCCAGTCGCACGAGCGGCGAAACCAGCTCGGCGGCAACACGCCGCGACTGAACGGCGTGATCTTCACCAGCCAGGGAGTAAGCACCACCTCGCGGCGACGACGGACCGCCCGCAGCACCAACCGGGCGACCTGCTCGCTGCGCAGCATTTTCGACAGCAGCGGCACGCGCACGCCGGCGGCCATGCCCGTGTCGATGTAGCTCGGGCAGACCACCGTCACGCTCACATGGCGATGCCCCAGCAGCCGCAGCTCTTCGCGAATCGATTCGGTAAAACCGATCACGCCCCATTTACTTGAGGCGTAGGTCGTCGCATACGGCAAGGCGATCAGCCCCGACGCGCTGGCGATATTCACCAGGTGGGCCTGCGGTCGGGCAATCAGGTCCGGCAGAAACGCGTGCGTCACCGCTACCGGACCCATCACATTGACGCGATAAGTGGCATGGTGCTGCTCCAGTGGCACATCTAAAAACGTGCCGCCGTGAGCGATGCCGGCGTTGTTGATTAGAATGTCGGGCGGCCCCTGTTCGTCGAGCAGCCGACGCCGCACCTCGCCGATCAGTTCGTGATTGGTAATGTCCAAAGCGTAGCTAACCGCCCGGCCGCCGGCCTGCTGTACCATTTGGGCGGTTTGTTCCGCGCGGTCGGCGGCCCGATCGGTGACGACCACCGAGGCGCCCGCGGCGCCAAACACCAGGGCCATATGCCGACCCAACCCGTGACCGGCGCCTGTGATGACAATTCGTTTATCTTTCAAATCTCGCATCGCTGATGACTTGGGGATGGTAGAGTGGAGTGATGAGTGATGAGTGATGAGTGATGAGTGATGAGTGATGAGTGATGAGTGATGAGTGAAAAGTGAAAAGTGAAAAGTGAAAAGAGGGGACGCACGCTACCACGCGGAGCATCGTTACTTTTCACTTTCTACCCCTGGCCCCCGATTTCTAAACTCTATCAGCCAAATGCCCCTGCCCCTCGAAGAATACGCGATGATCGGCGATTTTCATACCGCAGCCTTGGTCGGCCGCGATGGCTCGATCGATTGGCTCTGCCTGCCGCGATTCGATTCGGGGGCCTGCTTCGCCGCCCTGTTAGGCAGGCCGGAGCATGGCCGCTGGTTGCTGACGCCGGCCGAACCGGTACGCCGCACCGACCGCTGCTATCGCGACGACACCTTAGTGTTGGAAACAACGTTCGAGACCGATTCGGGCACCGTGTCGGTAGTCGATTGCATGCCGCCCCGCCGAGCAAACCCGGTGCTGGTGCGCACCGTGATTGGCCGTCGCGGGCAAGTGCCCATGCGCATGCAGTTGATCCTGCGGTTCGACTATGGCTCGATCGTGCCCTGGGTTCGCCGTTCGGAAAAAGGTATTCGAGCCATCGCCGGTCCCGACACCGTGCTGGTCAATTCGACGGTGGCGATGCGGGGCGAGAACCTGACCACCGTGTCTGAGTTTACGGTAAACGAGGGCGAGCAGGTGCCGTTCGTTTTGCACTGGCACGCCTCGCACGAGAGCGTGCCCGCCGAAATCGACCCGGATGAAGCATTGCGTTCGACCGAACACTGGTGGCAGGCCTGGTCGTCGCGCTGCAAATACACCGGGCCGTGGCGCGAGGCCGTGTTGCGGTCGCTCATCACGCTCAAAGCACTCACCTACCATCCGACCGGCGGCATGGTGGCCGCGCCCACCACGTCGCTGCCCGAGAAGCTGGGCGGTCCGCGCAACTGGGACTACCGCTTCTGCTGGTTGCGCGACGCCACGTTCATGCTCTATGCCTTGCTCACCGGCGGCTATCACGAAGAGGCCATCGCCTGGCGCGATTGGCTGATGCGGTCGGTGGCGGGCAAAGCCTCGCAGCTCAACATCATGTATGGGCTGGCCGGCGAGCGCCGTCTGACCGAAATCGAAATCGACTGGCTGCCCGGCTACGAAAACTCGCGGCCCGTGCGAATCGGCAACGCCGCGCACCAGCAATTTCAGCTCGATGTCTACGGCGAGGTGATGGACGTGATTCACCTGGCACGGCGCAGTGGGGTTCCCATCGAAGAGCACGCATGGACGGCCCAATGCCATCTGCTGAACTACCTGGAAACCGTCTGGCAACAGCCCGACGAAGGCATCTGGGAGGTGCGGGGCGGGCGGCGGCACTTCACGCATTCGCGGACGATGGCCTGGGTGGCAGTCGACCGCGCGATCAAATCGGCTGAGCGGTTCCATTTGCCGGGCGATCTCGATCGCTGGCGGCAATTGCGGCAGCAGATTCACGACGAGGTTTGCACGCGAGGCTTCGATCGCGGTCAGAACTCATTCGTTCAGCATTACGAAACCACGGCGCTTGACGCCAGCCTGCTCATGTTGCCGCTGGTCGGTTTTCTGCCACCCGACGACCCGCGCGTGCTGGGCACCATCGACGCTATCCAGCGCGATCTGACGGCCGACGGCTTTGTGTTGCGCTATCGCACCGAAGAGACCGCCGACGGACTGCCAGGCGACGAAGGCGTGTTTCTGCCGTGCTCGTTCTGGTTGGCCGACTGCCTGGCCCTGATCGGCCGGCAGGAGGAGGCCGAGCAATTGTTCACACGGCTGCTCGGGTTGCGGAACGACGTGGGCTTGATCTCCGAAGAATACGACGTGCGGCAAAAGCGACTGGTGGGCAATTTTCCGCAGGCGTTCACGCACGTGGGCATCATCAATACGGCCAAGAATCTTTCGAACGGGCACGGACCGGCCCGGCATCGACCGCAGCACTGAGCGTGCACACGGCATTGCCCTCGTGGCGAGGGCGAAATCATTTCGCATCGCGCACGCAGC
>DASVHB010000716.1:0-23117 GCA_036379195.1 Pirellulales bacterium | reverse complement strand
TCAGGGCGTCGATGCGGTGTTCGCCCAGGAGGCCATCGGCACGCCGGGGCAGGCCGGCGAATCCGACTGGGTGTTGACCGACAACTTGGGGACGCCGCGCTACCTGGTGAGCGACACCAGTGCGATCGTCGATCACATCATCACCGACGCCTTCGGTGACACGGTGACCGAAACGAACCCTGCGGTCGCGCATTGGGCAGGCTTTGGCGGCGGTCACTTTGACTCCGATACCGGCGATGTGCTTGACGGCGAGCGCCGTTACGCCCCCGCGACCGGCAATTGGACCACCCGCGATCCGATTGGCTATGTGGTGGCGATGCAAACACTGCGCGATATGCAAAAAACAGGCCGATCGACGCTTTTGACCCAAGCGGATTGCAGGCGCAGGGCACCACAGTCAGTTATATTGTAACCGGCACGTCATGGTATGGTGGCACCGCCTATGACGGAACATTTACGGCGAGCAACGGACGTTCTTATACAGAGGCGCTCACCATGTTCGCGCCATGGGAAGGGCCTCAGCAGGGTGCGCTTACGGCAGGAACTACATTCCTAGCGCCCACCTCCGGGCCAGTAACAACGGCGCCAATTTCCGGGTTCTGGAACTCGGTCGGAAGTAGCCTTTGGTCAATGGGACAGACCTACGTCGGTATCACGCAATGGGCGACAGGCAATGCAAATGCCGCGAGTCAGACTTGGGCTGGCGCGTACCAACACGGCGTGCTGGGGCAAACGGCGAATTCGCCCGGCCATACCTATTATGGTACACGCACCGCGCTTGGTGTTGCGACGGCTGCTACTGCAGCGGCGGTGGTTGTCGGATCCACGGAGTTCCTAGTCCTAGGCAACCAGCCAATCGGAATCGGTCCTGGTACGGGTTGGTTCGGCAATGGTGTTTTGCCTGACGGTCCGATTCCACCATTGCCGCCAGGTTTTCCGCATCCCCCACTCGATAACCCGCCGTGGTGGCCCCCTGCCGGCGCAGGAGGCGAAGGTGTAACTCTCTGGTAGCGAAAAAACCAATGAACTGCGACGTCACCGGTTGCTTGAACCTGGCAGTTGTACGGCAATTCTGTCTCGGCGGCGGCTGTGCCGAAGAGCGGGCGCTTTGCGATAACCACGGCCGCGAGGCGGTTGCCGATCGCGCTTTTACGTCAGCCGCAACTGGACTCGCTCCGGCGGACGAGGGGGCCGTCACCTTCCATCTCGATTCTGTGCTGATCCATGAAGCAAGCGATGTGGCCGCCGTATATCTGCGCCACGCGCGCGACGGATCCTTTTTTATTTTCACGACGGGCAGGTTCGAGGCGTGGACGCTCGCATCGCTGATTATGCGAGGCACGAAGCACGAGCGCCCGCTCACGCATACCGCAATTCTGAATGTAATTCGTAGTCTCGGGGGCGTCCTTAAGGGTGTTGTCGTCGAAGACTTCATCTCGGGCGCATATCATGCAACATTGGAAATCATGCAATGCGATCGACGGATCTCGGTCGATGTGCGTCCAAGCGATGCAGTCGCGGTCGCAATGGTGTCGGGCGCGCCGATTAGAGTTGGCCTTAACGCACTCCGTACGGCCGCGGCGCTCGCCGCTAAGAGGGGATGAAAGGGTGGAGTGGAATGGGTGAAAAATGTGTGAAAATTGGGGACATTCTACTTTAATGTTGCGTTACGCAGGCGTTTATGCTAAGGTGGCTGACATGCCGCGAACTGCACGAGCTTCGGTAGGGGGCATCTGCTATCACGTTCTCAACCGAGGCAATGCGCGGGGCGACGTGTTTCACAAAGACGACGACTTTGCGGCGTTCGTCAAGCTGATCTCGCTGGCGAACGAGCGGCTGCCCATGCGCGTCCTCGCCTATTGCCTGTTGAACAATCATTTTCACCTGGTGCTTTGGCCGCACCACGACGGCGACCTGAGCCGTTGGATGCAATGGCTGCTGACCAGTCACGTCCGCCGCTACCATCGCCATTACGATTCGAGCGGCCATGTTTGGCAAGGTCGCTTCAAGGCCTTCCCCGTCCAGAAAGACGGCCACCTGTTGGCATTGTTGCGGTACGTGGAGCGTAATCCGTTGCGGGCCAATTTGGTTTCGCGCGCGGAGGAGTGGCGCTGGTCGAGTTTGGCTTGGCGCCCGTCGGGCACGCGGCCGGAACTGCTGGCGAATTGGCCGATTGACTGCCCGGCGGATTGGGTGGCGCGGGTCAACCGGCCGCAATCGAAGGCCGAGGAGGATGCGCTAAAGCGCGCGATCGAGCGCGGTGCTCCGTTTGGTTCAGAGCGTTGGGTGGCTCGCATCGCGAAGCGGCTGGGTTTGGAATCGACGCTTCGCCCGAGGGGGCGTCCGCGTCAGGTGAAAAAGTAGAATGTCCCCTTCCCCCCCTGCTTCGACGAGCAGGGCCGGTTGCTGTCGGTGACCACCGCCGCCGACCGCCTGGGCAATCGTCGCTCGGTATTCCCAGACGGTGCGGCCGCGTAAAACGCGGCGCCGCCCGTGATACTAAGTGGCCGCGGGCTGGGTATAAACTTTGAGAAAGACGAACTCGGCTGCGGCGGCGGCTAGCAATTCGCGATTCGGCGCTCAACGATAGCAGCCGCGGCGCCCCGACAGCCGCCAACCGAGACTGCGTGGCGGTTGACGGCATGAATCGCGCCGGGGCATCGCCAGGCTCTGCCTGGGCCACCGCGATTTGGCCCCGTGAGGTCATAAACCTACGCCAACGTGTCTAGTCAGGATGATTCATCCGCCCTTGGGATATCCGAACTAGGGCGGCCTTACACCAACCCGAAGCGTAAGCGAGGCAAGTCCGTTGTTCTGTCTCGCTTACGCTTCGGGTTGGTGTGGGCTAATGAATCAGCCGGGCTAGGACTGAGGTTCGGGGGAAGGTGATTGCCGAGCGATACGTGGCCGTTCGGCGGCCAGGGCCGCGCACAGCCGCGGCCGCGCGCGGCGCCAGGAGGCCCGCATGCCGGGGCCGAAGGTCTCGATCGCCTTCGCCAGCGGCATGCCGCCCATCACCAGCCGCGCCGCCCGGCGCTCGTCGGGCGGCAACCGCCGCATGGCGCGGCGCACTTGATGTTTCAACTCGAAAGCCATTGCCATCGCCTCGGGTCCCGGCTGTTCGTCGACGAGCAGCTCGGCCAGCCGCCCCGGCTTCCGATATCCCGCGGCCGTACCGACCGAGCAACGCTGCGCCGACCGAGAAACCAAGTGACCTCGGGCGGCGAAACGATCTTTCTGACATGCTGTCGTTGACCGGGCGGCCTCAGTTACCCTAAAACTGCCTGCATGATCATCCTGTTTGAAGATGAACCAGTCGCCGATCTTTACCCCATCACGATCGGCAGGCCGGCCTATACAATCGGCTGCGGATCGTTCCGTCTGCTCGACCGTCTGGCCGAGCTTGAACGGCCCGTACACGCGATCGTGCGTTCTTATCTGCGAGATTTCCGCCAGGCTGAGCCGCCGCCGGGGCCGGGCACGAGCGCGACGGGCGCAATCTATGTGAACGCGCGGCTGGTGCCTTCAACCGCCGCCATCGAGACCGTGAGAAAGGCGGTCGCCGCCGGCCGGCCGGGCAGTATCGCGGCCAGCGATGAATTTCGCCCGCGAGAGTCCACCACCTCGTCGCCGCGGGTTGCTGGCCCGTTGGATGGGCAAATCGCGGTGGCTGTCGTGCCGCCCGAGGCCACGTTACCGCCCGACGACGTGACTGCCCAAGAGTTGGCGGCATGGTTTGTAAAGCTGCGGCTGCCCAAGCTTGACGCGCCGCGGTTGCCGCTCTTCGATTATCCGCACGATGTCATCCGCCATCATCTGACGACGCTGGCCGACAATCTGCAGCGGCGGCTGGCGGCCGGCGGTTACCGGGAGATTGCCGACGGGGTATTTGCCGCCGACGGGGCCGAGATCGGGCAGTATGTGGTCACCGATACGCGCGGCGGGCCGATTGTGCTCGACGAGCGCGCGTCGATCGGGCCACATTGTTACCTGCGCGGCCCGGCGTACTTCGGACCAGGCGCCCGCGTGATCGAGCAATCGGCCATCAAGGATGCGGTGGCGCTGGGGCACACCACCAAGGTGGGCGGCGAAGTCGAAGGGTCGGTCATCGAGCCGTTTACCAACAAGCAGCACCACGGCTTTCTGGGACACAGCTATCTCGGCAGTTGGGTCAACTTGGGCGCCGGCACCTGCAACAGCGACTTGAAGAACACTTATGGCCCGGTCAACATGGAGTATCAGGGCCGCAAGGTTGCTACCGGAATGCAGTTTCTGGGGGCGATCGTCGGCGACTATGCCAAGACGGCGATCAACACGGGCATCTTCACTGGCAAAACCATCGGCACGTGCAGCATGGTGTATGGTTTTGTGACGACCAACGTGCCGAGCTTTACGAATTACGCGCGGCTGTTCGGCCAGGTAACCGAGGCGCCTGTCGATGTAATGGCGGCCACGCAAGCGAGGATGTTCGCCCGACGCAAAGTCGAGCAGCGCCCCTGCGACGTGCAGTTGCTGCACGACATGTATGAATTAACCCGTCACGAACGCCAATTGGCCGGCGAGCCGCTGTCGCTGTAAGCCGCACAATTCCCAGAACAAGCATGCTATTTGTGCTCTCTGTAGGACCTTCCTAGGCCGCCCATCCGAACCCCGAGGGTTGAACGGACGACCTAGGAAGGTCATCCTACGGGCCGTTGCCGATCTTGAACATCAATCCGATCAGACCTTTTCAACCAATGCCTATGAAAGTCGCTGACGCTTACGGTCCCGGCCGGGTTGGGCTGTCGTTCGAGCTGTTTCCGCCCAAGAGCGAGGCGAGCGAAGACGAACTGTTTCGACATCTCGAAGAGCTGATGTCGTTTGAGCCGAGCTATGTGACCTGCACCTACGGAGCCGGCGGCTCGACGCGGCAAAAAACGCTCGACGTGGTCGAGCGCGTGCGGCTGCGTTATGGCTGCCCGGTCGCTTCGCATCTGACGTGCGTGGGCTCGACGGCCGACGAATTGCGGGCCTATCTGCGCGAGGCGCACGACCGCGGTATTCAGAATATCGTGGCGTTGCGGGGCGATCCGCCCAAGGGCGAGACCGCGTTTCGTCCGGTCGCTGGCGGGCTGTGTTACGCTTGCGAGCTGGTCGAGCTGATCCATCGCGAGTTTCCGCAGTTTGGCGTGGCCGTGGCCGGCTACCCCGAGACACACCGTGAGGCATCCAGCCCCGCGGCCGACCTTGATTTTTTGAAACGCAAAGTCGACGCCGGGGCCGATGTGGTCATTACCCAACTCTTTTATAACAACGCCGATTTTTTTCGGTTCCGCGAGCTGTGCGACAAGGCGGGCATTCGCGTGCCGATTGTGCCGGGCGTGCTGCCGGTAACCAACCTGGCCCAGATCCGGCGCATCACGTCGCTCTGCGGGGCCAGGCTGCCCGAAGGTTTTATCGCGGCGCTCGAAGCTCACGAGGCGTCGGTGGACGAGCAGTTCGAGGTCGGCGTCGAATTCGCAACGGAGCAGGTGCAGGGACTGCTCGACGCCGACGTGCCGGGCGTTCACTTCTATGTACTCAACAAGTCGCCGGCCACCGCGCGCGTGCTGCGGACAGTCGCCCGGCCCGCGTAGCGAGGTGATAATGGCTCGCGGAGCGCTCCTGGCGATTAGAACCGTAGGGTGGGCATTGCCCACCTTAAACCCAAAGGTGGGCAATGCCCACCCTACCAGTCTGCGGACAGTCGCCCGGCCGGCCTGGTAATGTGATGGTGACTCGCGGGGCGCTCGTGGCGATTGGCGCGAAATGACAGCTTGCCATTTTGGCAGGCGCTTGTTGAAAGTGGGGGGCACGCGTTGCCGCACACTCGATCGCCGTTTTTGTCGAAAATTGTTACAAAATAAGCAGTTCGGGCGCAATCGGCGCACGCCCGCGGCCTATGGCATCGGCGTTGCTTATCTCCTCATCGAAAAGCCAATTCTGACTCGGCGGGTGAAAAAAGCCCCGCCGGTTCCTATAAACGGCAGAGTACGAAAGGAGAGTTGCTATGTTGACTGTGAGAAATCGGCTAAGTGGTCCGCGGAATCCTGGGTTCGAATTTGCCTTTGCCCCGCTGGCGGGCGTCGATCGTCTGTTTGACGAATGGTTTCATGGCGTCAATGGCGCAAGCGCCAATGCTTCGGCGCCCTGGGCCTGGTGGGAAGACGATGCCGGCGTGCATTTGGAAATTGAGCTTCCCGGAGTGAAGAACGACGAGCTGGAGCTCGTTGTTCATCAGGGACAGTTGCATTTGAAATGCGAGCGCAAGGCTCCGGAAGAGGGCAGGGAGTATCGCTACAACGATCGGCGTTACGGCAAATTTGAGCGAACGATCGCTCTGCCCGACTCGATCGACGCCGAGAACGTACAGGCCGAGATGCGCGACGGTGTGTTGTACGTCACGCTCAGCAAGCGGCCCGAAGCTCAGCCCAAGCGGATCGCTGTGCACGTGAGCTAAGGCGGACAGTTCCATTCAGCGCGTCAAGGCCCGCTGGTCGTGGTGACCGGCGGGCCTTTTTTTCGCGCGCTACATCCGTAGGGTGGGCCGAGCGCAGCGAGTCCCACCTTCGGGTGACAATACAGCGCGGCAATGGCTTTGCGGCAACAGGTGAGGCTCGCTGTGCTCGGTCCACGCTACCCTGAGCCCTTTTGAAACTCCGCCCGATAGACCGGCTCGCCGGCTAATCGCGTGCGGCGCTCAAAATTCGTGCGGAAATCAAGCTCGTGCTCTGGAGCGCGCTCTGGTACGTCGAACGGGCCGGCCAGATGGGTCGCCTCGCGCACCAGGTCCAACGTCGTTGCAAAATACTCCTGCACGTCGGTCCAGAAGTGCAGTCGGCCGCCCTCGATCAGCGTGCGCTCCACATCTCGCAGAAACGCGGCCGTCATGACGCGGCGCTTTTTGTGGCGGGCCTTCCACCACGGGTCGGGAAAATAAACATGCACCGCGGTCACCGAGGCGTCGGGCAGCCGCTCACGAAACAATCGCAGTCCATCGCCTTCGACGACGCAGGCGTTCGTCAGACCCCGCTTGAACAGCCGCGTTGCCGCAAAGCGAGCGTACTTGCCGGCGAATTCGATGCCCACAAAGTCGCGTTCGGGCGTCGCGGCCGCCGCCGACATCAGAAACAATCCTTTGCCGCTGCCGACTTCCACCTCGAGCGGCGCCGCGCGGCCAAACAGCGCCTCGCCGCTCCACGGCAGCGGCAGCTCTTCGAGCTTGCGCAGGTATCGTCCCAGGTCGAGGCCGGCAGCGGCTTTTCTGAGTGCGCGGCGTCCCATGGGTATCCTCGATTCTACTTGAACGCCGTCAGCCAAAGATCGCTGGTGCGTGTGGCTGCGGCCAGCGGCGTCTCGGCAAAACGGCGGCGACCGTTTGGCTCGGCTGCCGTGCCAACCATGCGAATCGGACCGGAAAAGGCGGCAGAGCCCGTGATCGTGAGCTTCACCGCCTTGGCGGTGTCGCCTTGGGCCGCCGATTTGACGGGCGAACAGGTCACGCCCTCCGGCAAACCAACCACCGAGATTTCGATGTCGCCCGAAAAGCCCTGCCGGCGGTCGATCGTCACGGGCACTTCGAGTGGTTTATCGGCCGCGAGCGTGTAGGCGTGCTGCGCAACGGTCAGCGAAAAATCGGGTTCGAGGGGCTCCAACGCGAGGCGATAAAAGTAACGCCTTCCGCCATGCCCATAGAGATCGGACAACACCAGCGTGTAATCGCCGTCGGCAGGCGAGGTGAAGCTCAAATCGGCGTCGATGCTTTTTCCGGCATCGTCGGACGTAGCCAACATTTTACCGGAGCGGTCGGCCAGCCGCAGCACCGAATCGAGCGGATAGCCCAGCGCGCGGCTTTCGGCCTTGAATCGCCAGGCCGTTCCCTTGGCCAGATGGATGCGAAACGCGTCTTGATCGCCGTTTTCAGCGATGCGGCCGCTGAGAGTGGCTGGCAATCCGACGCTTTGGGGATGTGCGAGGTCGTTTGGCTCGGTTTCACACAGCGACGGCCTGTCAACCACCGGTAGCGAAAAGCCCCCGGCCCATGGTGGGGCAAACAAATCAACCGAGGTTTGCTCGGCCGCCGGCGTAAGGCTGAGCCGCTTTTCGGCATCGGCCAAGTTCCAACCGCAGGCTTCGACCGTGGTGCTTGCGGCGCGCGACACGGCCAAGGGAAGCGCGGCGTCAACGAAACCGCCGGTGGTCACCGTCAAACGATAAATGAATGTCTCGCCGCCCGCCAGCGAGATCGACGCGTCGGGCGTGGCGGGAAACGCGAACAGCCTGACGAGGTAGACACCGTCGGACGGCGCCATGAAGTTCAAGAGCGGATCGAGGCCGCGTTCGTCATCGCTGTGTGCCAACACTACCCCACGCGGCGAAACGATTTGCAGCACCGGATCCATCGGTGAGCCGAGCGTTTCATGGGCGGCCACCGCGGCCACCAACGATTGATCTTTAGACAGCGACACCGCAAAGGTATCGACGTCGCCGCGTTTTTCCAGGCGACCGTTGACGGTGCAGCTCGCACTGGGAAGCGCCTGCGACTTGGCCGCGCTATCGTTGGGCTCTTGTTCGTTGGTTTCGCTCAGCGCGCCGACGAGGAACGGCAGCGGCGCAGCGGCGCCTTCGGCGTTAAAGATGCGCAGCCAATAGACGCCCGGCGGCGCGTCGGCCCCCACGGTGACGGAGAATTTGCCTTGCTCCTCGCCGGCGACGGCTTGAATGCCTGGCCGATTCACCCAAACTTGCGCGGGCCAGCCGCCAACATTTCCGCCCGCGGTGACCTGCACCGTCGCCCCGCGCGTGGCCCCGGCAGGGAATAGATACTTTATGTCTGGCGCGGCGGCCGACGCATCCGCGCTTACGCTTAACAAGTAAAGCAAGGCGACCGCGCCCAGGTGGCTGGGGCAGAGCCGCGCGAATCGCCCTCGCTTCGCGTACACGCGAGTTCGCGGCGATGCCCCGGCGGGCAAATCAGCGATGCAGCACCGGCCGGTGGCGCTATCCACCGGGGCATCGCTGGCCGAAAGTATCTTTACGAGTGGCGAGCCAAGTGCGGCCAGCTTCTGCCCCAGCCACCGTGACGAAACCCGTGAAATAGCAACCACGCTCACCCCATCAACTCCGCGATGGGCGTAGGATCGCTCACCAAATGCGTCGGGCGGCCCTGCGGGGTGTAATAGATTTTGCCGGGGTCGATGCCGAGCTTGAGGTACACGGTCGACACAAAATTTTCCGGCGATAGCACGCGCTCGACGGCCGAGTGGCCGTTGCGGTCGGTGGCGCCCACCACCGTGCCGCCCGGTGTGCCGCAGCCGGCAAAGAGAATTGACATGGCGTTCGACCAGTGATCGCGGCCGGGCTTCGACTGCCCCGATAACGTCGAAATCTTCGGCGTGCGGCCAAATTCGCCCAGTGCAACGACCAGCGTGGTATCGAGCAGGCCGCGGCGTTCGAGATCTTCGATCAAGGCTGCAATCGAGTTCTCGAACGGCGGCATGCGGTTGCGGAAGCCGCCGAAAATATCGCTATGATGGTCCCAGCCGCCGTCGTAGAGCGTGATGAACGGAACGCCCGCCTCGACCAACCGCCGAGCCAACAGCGCGCGCTGGCCAAAGCCATTGCGGCCATAAGCCGCGCGGACCTCGTCGGGTTCTTTCTGGATTTCAAACGCCCGCTGGGCCTCGGGACTGGTCACCAGGCTATAGCCCAGCCGGTAGTATTCGTCGACCGCGGTCACGGGATCTCCGGCCGCTTTGTCGGCCATGCGCTGCAGACGATCGACTTGCGATCGCAATTCACGGCGTTTGAGAAAGCGGTCGTCGGCCAGGCCCTGCGGCAGGTTCACGTCGCGGACGCGAAAGTTGGGGTTTTCGGGATTGTCGGAGACGACGAACGGCGCGTACTTGGCGCCCAGAAAATTCGGCCCGCCCGAACGCGACATGCTGGGCATCGAGAAATACGCCGGCAAGCCGTTTGGCGCGCTCCGCTCGTAGGCGGTCACCGAACCCAGACTGGGATGAAAACTGACGAAGGCGCCACAGCCCACCGGAATGCGCGGCGGGGCGCCGGTCATCATGTAGTGATTGCCCGCCCCGTGATTGCCTTGATTGTGCCGCACCGACCTCACCACCGCGAACTTATCGGCGATCGAAGCCAACCGTGGCAGACATTCGCAGAATTGCACGCCGGCGATCTTGGTGTCGATGGCGTCTAATTCACCGCGGAGTTCGACCGGCGCCTCGGGCTTGGGGTCGAAGCTTTCGAAGTGCGACGGGCCTCCGTCCATCCAGATCAAGATGCACGAGGTCGGTCGGCGCGCCCCCGGTTTTGTTTCCGCCGCCTGCCCTTGCAGCCGCAGCAAGTCGACCATGCCTCCCAGCCCCATCGCCGAAAGGCCAAAGTGCAGAGCGTCGCGGCGCGTGATTCCTTCGCAATTGCGGTAGAGGCTCATGGTCAGTCCTTAAACAAAAACTCGGGCGTGTTCAGCAAAGCCCACAGCAAATCTTCGGTCGCCTGGCGGCGGTTGGCCGCCGAGGCGAACCACTCGGCGCCGACCTGCCGCTCGTCGGCCGTCGGCAGTCGAGAATATACCAAAAGGTATAGCTCTTCCATGATTTTATCGGCCGGCACATCGCTGGCGGCCAGCCTAGTCGCCCGTGCATCGTCGCTGGTGACTTTGCGGTGCAAATTTGGGGCGTTCATCAAGTGCAAGGTTTGCACCATCGTGGTTTCGGGCGTGCGCTCGCAGGGCGGATCCTGGTTGGCGTCAGGCCGGCCGAAAGCATCGAGAAACAGCGATTCGACGCGGTGCGACCAAATCTCCGTGGCTCGAGAGCCGGAGGGCAGAGCCGAAAACGTCTCGGG
This sequence comes from Pirellulales bacterium, assembly GCA_036379195.1. GTDB lineage: Bacteria > Planctomycetota > Planctomycetia > Pirellulales > JAICIG01 > JAICLL01. Next base: position 12,233 of record DASVHB010000716.1, on the reverse strand, counting down.
CACTTCCGTAATATCGCTGATGGCATCCAGCAACACCTCGGCCCGCAGCCGCTGCCGATAATGGCGGGAATAATTGCGCGTGTCAGCGACGTTTCGCTCGTTGGCCAGCGACGACAGGCCGTAGACGTGCGACGTCATGATGGTCCGCAGTAGTTGCTTCGTGTCGAAGCCCACCTGGTGAAAATGGTTTGACAGCGCGGTGAGCAGTGCTTCATTCGAAGCGGGATTCGTCACGCGCAGGTCATCGACCGGATCGACCAGACCTCGGCCCATCAGCTCGGCCCACACGCGGTTGACGGCCACTTTGGCGAAATACGGATTGTCGGGCGAGAGCATCCAATCGGCCAGCACCTCGCGCAGGTCTGCGTCGGTTTCGGGCGTGCGGGTCGATCCGAACAGCGGCTTGGGCGGCACTTGCTCGCCCGTGGTTGGATGCGTCACCGTTCCTTGGGACGCGGCAAACACCATTTCTTCGCCGCCAGAGATGGGCGGCGACAGGCCAGTGCCCTTATGCCCGATGCGAGAAAACCAGGCGGCGAAGCCGTAAAAGTCGTCCTGCCCCCAGGCTTCAAAGGGATGGTGGTGGCACTTGGCGCATTCCAGCCGGATGCCCAAAAAAAGTTGACTGACCGCCGTGGCGATTTCGGGCGGCTCGCGACGATCGCGGAAGAGCGTCACCGCGCCGTTGCGCCACGTGCTGCCGCGGGCCGTCACCAGCTCGCGCACAAACTGGTCGTAAGGCAGATTGCGGCGAAAGGCGTCGCGCAGCCAGGCGTCGAGGCTAAAGGTGGCCTTGATGCCCACGCGATAGGCGTTGGGCCGCAACAGATCGGCCCATTTGTTGGCCCAGAAATCGGCGTACTCCTCGCGGGCCAACAGCGCGTCGATCAGCCGCTCGCGCTTCGAGGGAGAGCCATCGTCGAGAAACGCGCGGGTTTCGTCGGGCGTGGGCAGCCGGCCGATCACATCGAGATACGCCCGTCGCAAAAACGTGCTGTCGATCGCTGGATCGCTGGGAGTAACGCCCAACTCCGCCAGCTTCGCCCAGACATGTTCGTCGATGAAGTTTTTGCGCGGCAGCGCGTCATAGACGGCAGGGTCGATGGGCTCGGCCAGCGGAATGAGCGTATTCCAGGTGGCGATGTAGCTCATGTAGCGGGCCATGATTGCGGTTTCGCCCGGCAGCATGCCGGCCTTCACCAGTCCGTGCCGGTCGACCGCGACGATCGCGCTTTCGTTTGATTGAAATGTGCTGCTGCGCGTCACGTCGCGCGTCGAGCCGTCGGAGTAGTGGGCGGTGACGGTAAGTTGCTCGGTTTGGCCCGCGGCCAGCTTATGCTCGCCGGGCGACAGCGAGATGCGCACCAACTCAGGGTCGGTGGGCAAGCGGCGCGGCATGCCTTGCTCGATCCAGCGCCGCACCAACTCGTATTCTTCGCTTCCCTTTTGCAAGCGCTCGCCGCCGCCGTGCGGTAATTCGGCCGAGGCCTTTCGCAGCAGCAGGCTGCGATCGGCGGCGGCCGGAAACAGCCGCCGGCCGCGGGCGTCTTTGACGATCCGCGCGTAATCAAACTCGGCGTCGAAACCTAGCAATGAGAGTTGAAAGCCGTTTTGCCCGCGAGCCTTGCCGTGGCAGGCGCCTTGGTTGCAGCCCGCCGCCGTCAAGATGGGCATGACATCCAATTCAAACACCACCCGCTGCGCTGCCGCCTGGTCGGCGAACGCAGGCGCCGCGGCCAGCGAAACAGCCAAAGCGCACCACGTCAGGAATAGCGTGCGGCGAACCACGGCGGGATTTTATGATTGGTTGGCGGGAACGTTTTCGGGGGGACATTCAGCATAACCCATTGCTGCTCCACGAGCAACGCTTCGTGCCTGCCGCTTACGCCCTTTATTCGTCGTGCCGCCCAACCACACGAACCCCGAAGCGCCAGCGAGGCGACGCCATGAGTATTGCCGATCGCCATCGCCTCGGAAGCGGCTGCGAACGGCGTCTCGTGTTTGGCCTTTCCGAGGGCACTTCTGGGAAGCGGTCATACGCTCAGCGCCAGTGGTTCAAGATATGGAAATGGTCCGCAATCTGAACTCCGGTCGCAAGCAGCTTGCCGATAGCTCGCACAATTCTTTTTTCGTCCAAATCGCGCTTAGGATTGTTGTCTCTCCGTACCACCAGGATTCCTCGATGGTGGCCTGTGCTCACCATGAGCAGGTTGTGCAGTTCTTCGAAGTCTTGGTGATTGTGCGAGAGAAGCGCTCGATCTTCGCGAATCGCTTGGGCCAAATGCACCGGGTCATCATCGCCAGACGTGCCGACTTCCGACGTCATGACCTGCTTGCCTCAGCAGGCGAACTAAGAGGGCGGAGGCGCTATCGTCATCCAAATAGAGCCTCATAGGCGTCTCAGCCGGGACATCTCCTGGGGAGTGAGCACCTTGGGTTGGCGGTCATAGCCTGGGGCATTCATGCCGGTGACTTCCATGACCGCCTCCTCACGGGCGTAGTCTTCCTTCAGCTCCGGCGGATCCGCTTCACAGTAGGCAATGGCTTCCTGCACTGCCTCCAGCGGCAGTTCATAGTCAGCAGCGATTTCTTCCGGCGTCATCGGCGACTCTTCCCGCGCGTACATGCCGTACAACGTCCGCGCGGCAATCCAGCGGCCTTCGATGAACAACTGCTTGTACACCGATTTCGGCTTGCGAACGAGATATTGGTAGATTTTCGAGTTCGTGCTCATACTTGCCACGCTATCGTCGAGCGTCCACGGCTGCAAGCCGTGCTTCTTGAGAACGGTCACCGGGAATCGCGAGATGTAGCGTGCGCAAATTCGGCGCGGTAGACTAACCAAGGAGCCGGACCTGCGACCAAGCGAGAATTAAACAATGATCAAAACGATGCATGGCATCGTCCGAGGAAAGACGATCGAACTTCCCGAGGATCTCGGCGTGATGGATGGCCAGGAAGTCGAGGTACAGGTAAAAGTCGTTCTCACGGCAAAGCAGTGGGGCGAAGGCATCAGGCGCTGCGCCGGCGGCATGGCCCCTTACTGGACTGAGGAAGACGACCGAATTCTCGAAGAAATCTACCGCGACCGAAAGCGGTCTAGTCGTCGAGCCATCCCCGAATGAGTTTCCTGCTGGACACTAATACCTGCTCGGCTCACTTTCGCCGGCCATCGGGGCTTGCCCACCGATTCATGCAGCATTCGGGGCGATTGTTCATTCCGACGATCGTCTTGGGCGAACTCTTTGCTTGGGCCTATCGCCGGGATGATCCAAGCCCCTTGCTAGGATCATCAACGACGACCTGCTACAAGACGTCGTTGTTCTCGACTTCGACGCCGCATGCGCCGAAGAATACGGCAAGAACCGGGGAGTGTTGCTGCGCCGCGGTACGCCAGTTGGTGAACCGGACGTGATGATTGCGGCAGTGGCGTTGGTCCACGGCCTGACGCTCGTCACCCACAACACCGCCGACTTCCAACACCTTCCCGGCCTGCGGCTCGACGACTGGCTCGCACCGTGAGTATTGTTGCTCGGCATCACCTTGCCGCATCGCGTTCAGCATCGGGAGAATTCATCGCCGAGGGCGTTCTCCCGCCCGATAGAAGAATGATGTTCATTGGACGAAAAAGTAGTGCGGCATTTCCCCGTTTTGACTTTTGCGTTTTGCATTTTGGCTTCTTCCGTCTATGGCGTTCCACCGAAGAGGTACGATGACCTCGGTTGGCGGCTCACGGAACGGCACGGAGTCCGTTCCCTCCAGATGTCGAACCTTCGCGCTGCCGGTTTTGGTCGTCAATCCGCTCGGACGCCGGCGGCTTTAGCCGCCCGCGCGGCGCAGCAGAGCCTTGATGGCGTCGAGCGTGTCGGCCTGGTCGAGCGTTTTGTCAGTCCGCCAGCGGGCCATGCGGGGAAAGCGAACGGCCACGCCTGAACGATGCCGCTTCGAGAGATCATGACAGGCCGAGCATCAGCTCGATGTTTTGCACCGCCGCGCCCGAGGCGCCCTTGCCGAGATTATCGAGCCGGGCGACGAGCAGTGCCTGCCGCTCGGCCGGGTTGTCGAACACATACAGCTCCAGCAGGTTCGTGCCGTTGAGCGCCTGGGGAGCCAGCACGCTGGGCCGCGGCTGGCGCGGCATCACTTCGACAAACCGTTGACCCTGATATCGGTCAAGAAGCGCCCGGTGCAAGTCGTCGCCCGTCACGTTGCCCGGCAGCGACCACAACATCAGCGGCACCTGCACCAGCATGCCTTGGCGAAATGCCCCCACCGCGGGCGTAAACAGTGGCTTGTGTGCCAGCCCCGAGTGGACGCGCATTTCTTCGACGTGCTTATGCGCCAGCTCCAAGGCATACATGCGATACGGATCGGAGATGTGGTTTTCGCCGGGCTGCTCGAAGGCTTCGATAAGCTGCCGGCCTCCGCCCGAGTAGCCCGACACGCCCTGCAGCGCCACCGGCCCGTCGGCCGGCAGCAAACCGGCATCGACCAGCGGCCGCAACAGCGCGATCGCCGCCGTCGAGTAGCAGCCGGGGTTCGACACTCGCCGGGCCATGCGAATCCGCTCGGGCTGTTCGGAGTCTAACTCGGGAAAGCCGTACACCCAATCTGGGTGTACGCGGTGGGCGGTGCTGGCGTCGAGCACGCGCACCTGCGGACTGTCAATCATGGCCACGGCGGCCCGCGCGGCGTCGTCGGGCAGGCAGAGAACCGCCAAATCGACCGAGTTCAACAGCCGCCGCCGCTCGGCGTCGTCCTTGCGTTTTTCGGGGGCAATGCTGACCAGCCGCAGGTCGCATCGCTCGGCGAGCCGCGCGCGGATTTGCAGGCCGGTGGTGCCCGCTTCGCCGTCGATGAAGATGGTTGGCTGATCTGCCATATTCATGGGATTAAACGTAGGGTGGGCACTGCCCACCAAGAATAATGCTCGGCAAGAAGTTGATGGTGGGCGATGCCCACCCTACACGCTGCAATGACGAACGACTTCTGTAGGGAACGCCCGCTTTGAATCTCAAAACCGATCAGACACGTCCGACACCCTCTAGGTTCAGACTAGGCGCATTTTCCACGCCGTTCAAGGGCCGCACCAGCGAGCAACTTATCGGCTATACTGGCCGCTTCGCTTGGAAATCAACTAAAACCTCTGAAACCGATGGCCACCGAAAGACCCACCCTCCACGTCCGCGACGCGATGCCCGCCGATGCCGCGTTCGTCGCCGAATTCAACCGACGCCTGGCCTGGGAGACCGAGGGCAAACGTCTCGACGCCGAGGTGCTCGCCCGCGGCGTGCGGCTGGCCCTGGAAAAGCCCGAATACTGCCGTTACTTCTTGGCCGAAGTCGGCGGTGAGATCGTCGGCCAGACCATGCTCACCTATGAGTGGAGCGACTGGCGGTCGGGAATGTTCTGGTGGATTCAAAGCGTCTATGTCGTGGCCGAACAACGGGGCCGCGGGGTGTTTCGAGCGCTCTTCGAGCACGTGCAACGGCTGGCCAAGGCCACGCCCGAAGTGTGCGGGCTGCGGCTCTATGTCGAGCATCAGAATACGGCGGCTCAGACCACCTATTCGCGGTTGGGCATGGCCCCCAGCGGGCATCTCTTGTACGAGCTCGATTGGTCGGGTGTCGGGTCGCCCTCAACCGGCGCTGGCTGATTTGTTATATTGAAACCACGAATAACACTCATCACACGAATGTCGATTGCCGTTCCGGCGCTGGAATAGAAGCACACCAACCCGAAGCGCAAGCGAGGAGAATCGCGACGATTCGCACGAGGCCTCGCTGGCGCTTCGGGTTGCTGTTCGTGGTTCTCAAATTCGTGTGATTCGTTGTTTGTTTACCTAGGATTGATTGCTTGGCCCGCGAACCCATCCTGAGCAACGAAGACAGCGGCGAGCCGGACGATCGCCGTTTCCGCTCGCGCGTCGAGCCGGAAGAAGACCGCATGCTGCGCCCGCAGCGGATGGGCGACATGGTGGGGCAACGTGAGGTATTCGCACGGCTGGAGATCGCACTGGACGCCGCGCGCAAACGCCGCGAAACGCTCGGGCATATCTTGTTCGACGGCCCGCCCGGGCTGGGCAAGACCACCTTTGCCACGGTCATCCCGCGCGAGCTGGGCGTGACGCTGCAAATCGCCAGCGGGGCCGCCATGACGGCGCCCAAGGATCTGATTCCGTATCTGACTAACGCCGAGGAAGGCTCGGTGCTGTTCATCGACGAGATTCATCGACTACCCAAGGCCGTCGAGGAATTTTTGTACCCGGCGATGGAAGATTTTCGGATCGACATCACCCTGGGCGAGGGCGTGAACGCGCGGACCATCAACATGTCGTTGCGGCCTTTCACGCTCATCGGCGCGACCACCCGTAGCGGGCTGCTGTCGGCCCCGCTGCGCGACCGCTTTGTGCTGCGCGAACACTTGGATTTTTACACCGTCGAGGAACTGGCCGAGATCGTCCGCCGCAACGCGGGCAAGCTGGGCTGCCAGATTGAGGCGACCGCCACGACCGAGATCGCCTCGCGCAGCCGTGGCACGCCCCGCCTGGCCAACAACCGCCTGCGCTGGGTGCGCGACTACGCCACCAGCAAGGCCGACGGGCACATCACGCTGGTGTTGGCCAAGGCCGCGCTGGAAATGCAAGGCGTCGACCGCTTGGGTCTCGACGGGCAGGACCGCCGCTACCTGGAGACCATCATGCGCGTATTTCACGGTGGGCCCGCAGGCGTCGAAGCCGTGGCCCACACCATGAACCTCGCGCCCGATACGCTGATTGACGAGGTTGAGCCGTTCTTGCTTCGCAGCGGGTTGATTGTGCGCACACCGCGCGGCCGCCGCGTCACGCCCGCCAGTTATGAGCATCTGGGCCTCGAGCCGGGTCAATCGGGCGACCCGCAGGGCAAGCTGTTTTGAAGACGGCCCCGCGTCAACGAGCACATCACGAATCACCTGCCGAAACCTTCCATGTATGCGGGGTTCGTCGACAAGTCACCCGGCCCATCGACCGACCCCGCCAGATCACCAGCCAGATCAAGCGCCGAGAGCCCTCGTTTCGATTGTGGCAGATTCGCTCCATTCAAGAACTGCACGAGCGCCGCCCGAACGATTTCCGATTTGCTCTGCTTGCCTTGCCTCGCAGCGCGGTCGAGTTGTGCGTTTAGTGCGGCGGTCAACTTCAGCGAAATCGTTTTCATGATGGTGCTCACGTAATACGCATACTTAGTATAGCGTAATACAATGCCCTGCCCAAGCCAGTCGCATTTCAAGGACGGGGCGACGAAAACTTTTGGAGCATGCTCATCAGCCGGGTGCTAAAACCTGGCACGAAAACGGTGGGCAGGGTAACATCGTCGATTGATTGGCTGGCCTCGCTCAGTTGCTCGCCACACCGACGCTTTCCACGAACAACTCGTCACGCTTGTCTACCATGATGCTTCACCTGACTGCTTTACTGCTTGCGTCTGTGCTACCATCGGCCACCGAACTGAAAGCCGGCGCCGCCGAAGCCGACATCACTCCGCCGCCGGGCTACCGCATGAGCGGTTATTTTCGTGAGCGCCTGAATACCGGCACGCACGACCCCCTGCATGCCAAGGCGCTGTATCTGGAGCAGGGCGAAGTAAGGGCGGCTCTGGTGTTTTGCGATCTGATCGGCGTGCCCACCGAGGTAGTCGCACAGGCGCGGCAGATCATCGAGCAGCAAACGCGCGTGCCGGGCGATCATGTGCTGGTGGCCGCCACGCATTCGCACACCGGCCCGTTGTATTACGACGTGCTACGCGAACATTTCCATCGGCTGGCCGTCGAGAAGCATGGCAGCGATCCGCAAGAGCCGTTTGATTACGCCGAGCGGTTGGCCCAGAACATTGCCGCGGCCGTCAAGCAAGCTCGCGATGCCGCGAGGCCGGCCCAGTTGGCCGCGGCGGTCGCGCAGCAAACCGGCCTGTCGTTCAATCGCCGGTTTCACATGAAGAATGGCAGCGTGGTGTTTAATCCCGGCAGGCAGAACCCCAACATTGTCCGGCCCGCCGGTCCCATCGACCCTGACCTGGGGCTGCTGTTGGCGCGCGACGCGGCGAACGATCATCCTCTGGCTCTGCTCACGGTGTTCGCACTGCATCTCGATACCGTCGGAGGCACGGAGTATTCCGCCGACTATCCGTTTTATCTTGAGCGGGCGTTGCGCGAGCGATTGGGCAAGTCGTTGGTCGCGCTGTTTGGCGCCGGCACCTGCGGCGACATCAACCATATCGACGTGAGCACGCAGCGCGCCCCGGGCGACCTGCCCGAAGCAGAACGCATCGGCAGCCACCTGGCGGAGACCGTGCTGGCCAACATCGATCGGCTCACACCTATCGGCAATGCGGACCTGGCGGTGCGCACTCAGACCGTCGATGTGCCGCTGCAGCATTATTCACCTGAGCAGGTCGAGGCGGCCCAACGCAACATGGCCAAGGTCGGCGGCAAAGAGCTGTCGTTTCTCGACCAGGTCGAAGCCTGCAAAATCGTGTCGCTCGAGTTGCGGGGCAAGTCTTCGCTGCCGCTGGAGGTGCAGGTATTTCGCTTCAGTCCCGAGGTGGCGCTGGTGGCGTTGCCGGGCGAGGTGTTTGTCGAGCTGGGGCTGGAAGTGAAGCGCCGCAGCCCCTTCGGCACGACTCTGGTGGTCGAGCTGGCCAATGACAACCCGCATTACGTGCCCACCCGCAAAGCCTTTGCCGAAGGAAGTTACGAGGTGGTCAATTCGCTAGTCGAAACCGGCGGCGGAGAACGGCTGGTCGAGGCGGCGGTGAAGCTCTTAAACTCGCTGGCGCCCACCGGCGCGGCGAAAGAACGTCCGGCAAAATGATCTCCGCAAGATAGGCAAAATATGGCCGCAAGGCGATTGGCATTGCGGCCAACGGGCCTTAGTGGCTATGCTTCCCCGCCTTTTACTCGATTTGGGGGATATTCAGTCATGCCGTCATTGCGCGTGCTCATAACCTTCGGCACCCGGCCCGAGGCGATCAAACTCGCTCCGCTGATTCATCATTGCCGGCGGCATGCAGAGATTGAGCCGGTGGTTTGCCTGACCGGTCAGCATCGCGAGATGCTTGACCAGGTGATCGAATACTTCGGCATCGAGGCCGATGTCGATTTGGCGCTGATGCGGCCTGGGCAGTCGCTCGCCGAACTGACGGCCCGCTGTTTGACCGGGCTCGACCAGACGCTGGCCCGCTTTCGCCCCGATTGCGTCGTCGCCCAGGGCGACACCACCACCGTGGCCGCCGCCGCGCTGACCGCGTTTTACCGCAAGATTCCCTTCGTACACGTCGAGGCGGGGTTGCGTACCGGCGACTTGCACGCGCCGTGGCCCGAAGAAATGAACCGTCGGCTGGCGACACTCACCGCCGATATCCATTGCGCGCCGACCGAACAAGCACGCGAGCATCTCCTGGCCGAAAGCGTGCCCAGTGACAGCATTCATGTCACCGGAAACACGGTGATCGACGCCCTGCTGTGGACCGCCCGCCGCGAGCGAAGCCGCGGTCATCATTGGCGATCGAAATATGCCTCGCTGGGCGAGCGGCCGCTTGTGCTCGTCACCGCCCACCGCCGCGAAAGTTTTGGCCACGGACTGGACGAAGTTTGCCGGGCCGTATTGACCTTGTCCGCCGAGTATCCGGACGTCGAGTTTGTGTTTCCGGTACACCCGAATCCGCAGGCCCGTGACTCGGTGAATCGCATTTTAGGCAAGCATGGCGACCACAACATTCACCTGCTCGACCCGCTGCCATATCCTGAGTTTGTGTGGTTGATGGATCGTTCGACGTTAATCATCAGCGACAGCGGCGGCGTGCAGGAAGAAGCTCCTTCGCTGGGCAAACCGGTGCTCGTCACGCGCGATGTGACCGAGCGTACCGAGGCGCTCGAAGCCGGCGCGGTGGAGTTGGTGGGCACCGACGCCTGGAGAATTGTCGATCGCGCCTCGCTGTTGCTTTCCGATGCAGACGCGTATGCCTCTCGGCAGGTGGCCAGCAATCCCTATGGCGACGGCCACGCGGCTGAGCGGATTGTCGAGCTGATTCTGCACCATGTCGCCGCTCGTACCGCAGCGCCTGCGTTGCGGCTGGCGGCCTGAGGTTATGGCAAAGCGTTATGTCCTGCTCGACCGCGACGGCACGATCAACGTCGAGCGGCATTATCTTTCCGATCCTGAGCAGCTCGAGCTGCTTCCCAATGCCGCCCGTGGCTTGGCCGCCATGACTCAGCTCGGCTTGGGCCTGATTGTGATCACGAACCAATCGGGAGTGGCGCGCGGGTTGTTCGATATCGCGCGGCTCGATGAGATCCATGCCCGGCTGCGGGCATTGTTGGCGGCCGAAGGCGTGGCGTTGGACGGCATTTTCTATTGTCCGCACCTGCCCGAAGATGGTTGCGGCTGCCGCAAACCGTTGACTGGCCTGGTTGAGCGCGCGGCGCGCGAATTCAGCTTCAGGCCGGAAGAGTGTTTTATGATTGGCGACAAGCCGTGCGATCTTACGCTGGGCCGCGTCATCGGCGCCACCACGTTTCTGGTGCGCACCGGCTATGGCTCGCAGGTGCCCGCCGACATCGCCGCGAAAGCAGATTACGTGGTCGACGATCTTTTGGGCGCCGCAGGCTTGATCGGTCGATTGCTTGGCGCTTGACGTCATGGGAATGCGGAACGCCACAGAGGGCGTTCCCTACAGATTGTTGGTTTCCCATGATCGTGCAAGGTCATTTAGAGGCAGAGCGCCATCGAAAGCCATAGGTTCGTGTAAGGTGGGCATCGCCCACCATTGATATTGATGGTGGGCAATGCCCACCCTACGTCTCTACCTGGCCTCCGGCGGAATCTGCTTGCCGTGCGGATCGAGGCCGGGCCGGGCAAGCTCGCTGGCCAATTGCTCGCGCAGCGAAGGACCGATGTAGTGCTCAATGCGTTCGGCCGGTTCGTGCAAATGGTCGAGCGGCAGATCGAAATGCTCACCCAGATACGATTCCCACAAGCGGTGCGAGCGAATCAGCGACCGGGCGGCTTCACGTCCGCGTTCGGTAAGACGCATCTGTTGTGCAATCACTCCCGTCGCCTCGCGGTGAAGCCATAATCTGCCCAGCGCCAGCCAGGCCAAGGGCCCTCGCCCAGCAACAGCGAGACCATGTTTTACGGTCCACCCCGGCGCTGCCTTGCCGCCCGACTCTTCGTCGCGATAGAGCGCGGCGATCACGTCTTCGGCCTTGATTCGCACCGCCAACGACAGCCTGTGCCAAACGCGGCTGACTAGCCCATGTCGCGGTGCAAGCAGCAATGCGGTGGCGAACAGCGCCCCGGCCGCCAACGGCAGCATCGGCGCCATGCCCACGCCCAGATTCACGTCGCCCGCATACGCCATCACCGCCGAGACCACCGCCGCGGCGACAGCCCAAGCCATCATGCGTCCCAAGCGGTCGGAGAGCAGATGGCCGGTGGCCGCCGGCACCACGAGCATGGCGAGCACCAACACCGAACCAACCGCGTTGAAGGCCGCTACGACCGCCAGCGCCACCATGCCCATCAACAGGTAGTGAATCACCGCCGCCCGCAGCCCCATGGCGTCGGCCAGTTGCGGATCGAACGAAACAATTTTCAGTTCTTTCCAGAACGTGGCCACAAAGACGACGGTCAAGCAAAAGACGGCGGCCAGCGAAATCATCGCGCGCGGTGCCTCGACGCCGAGAATCGGCACGGTATCGAGCGTCACCAATTCCAGCAGCCCGTAAAGCACGCAGTCGAGATCGAGATCGACCCGCGGGCCGACCAGCGCGATGAGCACCACACCAAAGGCAAACAGCGACGTGAACACGACGCCCATGCTCGAATCTTCGGCGATCTGTCCTTGCTCGGTGAGCGTTTGAATCAGGAAAGCCGTTAACAGCCCAACCGCCGCGGCGCACACGAAGATCCAGGCCGAAGTGGTTGTGCCGCCGATGAGGAACCCCAACGCAATCCCAGGCAGCACCGCATGGCTGATGGCATCACCCAGCAGGCTCATCCGCCGCAATACCAGATAGCAGCCCAAGATGGCGCACGAGGCTCCGGCCACTGCCGCCACGGCAATGGTCCACAGCGCCTGTGGTTCGGCGAGTGAAAAGAGCTTCAACATGTTCAATGCACGAAATCAAAAGTCGTAGGGTGGGCCGAGCGCGGCGAGTCCCACCTTGTGCCGCATCATCGTTTCCGCGCCGATTTT
>DASVHB010000715.1:0-2179 GCA_036379195.1 Pirellulales bacterium | reverse complement strand
TGTTGACGAATGTCGTTCCATACCTTATCCCTGAGTTCGTCCTTGAACACGTTTGGGGCCCTCCTGGCTAAGTTGTTGTGCAAAAACAAATTAGGCCAGAGAGGGCCCTTTTAAATCAAGATCAAGCTTAGTGCCATTGGGACAAGCCCGGACGGTGGCGTCGGTTCATGTTCGGTTTTGAATGTCATAAGCGATCACTTGGCAAATGTCCCTGCGAACCGTGCTAAGCCTAGTATCACCCGGACGGCTGCCGGCGCTCAATCGGCGGTTGGCAAACGCGAAAGAAATTTGCGTTCTTCCGTGTCGAGCTGCTCGAACAAGCCGCGCTGGCGCAGGTCGAACGAGCGGCGCGGCTCGCCGTCGCCGGCGCCGCGCTGATCGCCGCTGTGAAAGCACCAACCGGCCGCGCCGCCGGCACGGGCCTGGGCCAGGTCGGTCTGAAAGTCGTCGGCTGACGGCTGCCAGCCTGCATCATAGCCGCGGCGAAATGGTTCTTGGTAATGCACCGGCATCACACGGCCGAGCGAGCGCAACGCCGCCAGATACTCGCGCGTCTTGGCCTCGGTCTGGTGGGGCGACGATGCATCTCGCGGGCGATGCGGCGTGATAAAATCGACGCCCGCTTCACGAACGTAGCCGGACAATTCCTCGGCGCCGATATCGCCACCATGCGAGGCGGTGATCAGCCGCTTGGCGTCGAGCCGGCGAACCAGCTCGCGCAAGTCGTGCAATTCTTCAATCGATGTATGCCGCGAATCGCCGATGTTGCGTTCGTTCGAGAGGTCGAGATACCAGTTGCGATACGGCCGCAGTTTTTCAACGAGCACTTGAACCGCGCGGCGATGCGCATCGTGCGTTGGCAGCCGCGGCGGACCTACCGTGCTTTTTCCGCGCGAGAGCGTGACATCGACCACCATGCCTAGGCGATCGCATTCGGCGATCAATTCGGTGAGGGTGGTGAAATAAGGCTCGCACGGCTCGCCCGTGGTCGGGTCGACCGCCGATAAATCTCCGCCGAAGGCCGCCCAGGTGGCCCACACGCGCACCCAGTTGAAGCCGCACGTTTGCATCTCGTCGAAGTCTCGCCGGCGCTGGTCCTCGGAGGCGCCCAGCCCGCCGTAGTAGCTGATTCCCAGCAGGAACGTTGGCTGGCCGTTGATGGTGAATTGCGCGTCGTCGATGCCAAGCGCGCATGCGGAATTGTCCGCCTCGGCCGCATGCAGGACGGGAACCAACGTCAGCGCAACGACGGCAACTGTCAGGAAGGGCGACCTCACACGAATGAAAAGGTTTCGACCATACATCTCTCTGGTCCAGTGCTAGGGTTGGGTATCGGCAGGTTCGTCGCGGTCCGGCCGTCGTCTTCGATATGTGGCTTTGCCCTACTCCACGGCGACCTCCGACAGCGGGTACCAGCCGTCGGCGGCGCGGCCGGCGATGCCCAACTGCAGCGGCGGCAGCGGCTCGGTGCGCGGGTCCGTCCCGGCGCGGTCCAAGATTGCGACTTCGAGCCGGTATACGCCCGCCGGCAAGCTTGTGGGCAGCCGGAAGGTCTCCCGCATTTCCCAGCGGCCGGGCAACCACTTCCGCACGTCCGCGGCGCTGGTGAACTCCGCCGTCTTGTCTCCGTTTCGCAACCGGTAGGCGAGCGTCCGCCGAGTGTAGCTGGGGCTCCAGTTTTTGCTGAACAGCTCCCAGTCGCCCCAACAATCGACCCGCCAGCCAGTGCCTCGCTTCAGCGCGTAGCCCATCAGGTCGATCATCCGCGGGTCGCCGTCGGACCCGAGGGCGAGCATGACCAGCGGCGTCTCGGTGAAAGCGTCGGCGTAGTCGGCGACGACCTGCTTGTAACCGGCGGCGATGGCGTCGCGCGCGGCGTCGTCTTTCGGGCCGTAGATTTCGATGAGCGATCCACCCTTCTGCGTACAAGCGGTGTTCCACTCGCCCCAGCAGCCGACCGGCCCGATGTCCAAGTGGTCCAAGGCCGGATGGCCGTTGTACCGCTTGGCCAGCGCCTGAACGAACCGCTGGTGCGCCTGCTGGAAGACCGGGTCGCGGTAGTCCGGCCAGAAGGTGCCCTCCACCTCGACGCCGCGGACTTGCTGGCGAAGCCAGTCGGGGATGCCGGCCCCGTTCTCTTTGATGGCGATGACCCGGAAAGCGAGCGTCTGGCCGGTGC
>DASVHB010000714.1:0-7458 GCA_036379195.1 Pirellulales bacterium | reverse complement strand
CACGTCGGCCGTTTCGACACGTTCGTTTCCGGCGCCGTCGCGCAGCAAGACGCGGAAATCGGCAAAAATGCGGGCGTCACTGCCGGCGTTTTCGCCCTTGAGTTGACCTTGCCGGCCAATGGCCATCACGTCGGTATGGGTCCGCAGCGAGTCGACCAGCAGGTCGGAATGGGCCAAGGGGTGATAATAAAGATTGACCAGCTCGCGTGCGGAGAGCAATGCATCATCGGGCGGCGGGCGCCAGCTTTCGTCTTGTGCCCGTAGTGCCGCCACGCCCAAAGGCGAGACATTTCGCTGCCAGGGCGTAAACAGCCGCACGTGCCCCCAGCGCAACATATTCTCGGTGACGCGTCCGCGCTCATAAACGTCGACATCGTAGCCCAAATAACGAGCATATAATGCGGCCTCAAGGCCAATCGGCCCGGCCCCAAGAATGGCGATGCGTGCGGGAGTATCGACGGCCATCTTCAACGACGCGGCGAGCAGGAACCTCAAGCAAGCTGCCAGTCTATCGGTGTTCGACGTTCATTGTCGAGCGGCCGATCAATACGGTAGTGTCCCAACCATGTGTTGCCGGCGGTCTTCACAGCTCATGTGGCATAGCCGCCCTCGGCTGTGAAGTCGCCGTCTACGGCGCCGTTGACCGGGCCAGCGGCGAGGGCGGCTGTGCCACCTGCTCTCGGCGAGCAGCACGCGGTTCGGACACACACTACCGTCAAAAGGTGCGACTTTCCGGGTAGAACTTCAGCAGCAAGGTGCGCCGCAGCCCAAGTAACAACAGCAGATTTGCGCCCTTCACCAGAATCAGCCAGGTCTGCAAGCAGAATGCCTCGCGGAAATCGGAGACGCCGAACGACACGAACGCCGCGGCATACACAAGCTCCAGCGGCGAATGACGGTTGCGAGCAAAGCGGCGCACCACCAGATACGCCAGCAGGCACCAGGCGACGCCTTCGGCTAGATTGCCCCAATGGTAAACCGCTGCGAACCACGATCCATGATCCGCACCATACCGCCACCACGTTGTCGTTAACCAGTCGCGGAGCAAGTGTGCCACCGAGGGAAAGGGGGCCTAAGCCCCAAAAACGCATCGCCATGAGTATAATAACCGTGCGCGTCCATAACCGCCGCGGAGGAATACACCATGCCGATTCACGATTGGACTCGCGTGGATGCAGGCATCTTCCACCACTTTCATGTGATGTGGGCAATCGCACTCGCTGACAAGTTTAACCAGGGTAGTTTGCCACATGCCCACTACGCGCTCTTGGAGCGAGCGGCGGTCGAGGCTCACGCTTATCCTGGCCAGCATTCCGTAGCGATTCACCATGAGAGCGATTCTCGAACCCTCGCCGTGCTCGAGATCGTCTCGCCGAAGCAGAAGAGCGATCCCCGGCGGTTTCGGGCCTTTTGCGACGGCGCAGCGAAGTTGATACGAGCGGGCGTCCATTTGCTGATCGTTGATCTTCTTCCGCCAGGGCAGCTCGATCCATTCGGGTTCCATCAAATGATCTGGCAATCGCTAGTGGAAGATGGCAACTCGATCGCACAAGCGAACCGGCGGCACTCCTTGGCAGCATACGTTGGTGGTCCGATGCCGCAAGCGTTTTGCGAACAGGCACAGGTCGGCGCACGGCTGCCCGAAATGCCGCTGTTTCTTTCGAGCGACACGTATATTTCCGTGCCACTTGAGGAGACCTATACGTCGGCATTTACGCGGGTACCACTATTCTGGCGCAAGGTGCTCGATTCGCCGCCAGGTTCTTCGTAGTCAGCCGATGGCGCGAGCTTGACTAGCCTAGCTTTGCCAGTGCTGCGACGGCGGTCTGCGCGGCTTCGATACCGCCCAATTCGTCGACGAGCTTCTTGGCGGCCAACAGATGCTCGATTGAGATTTGCACGTTGCCGTTAACGCCGGGGCGTCTGCCCGGTCGCCTGGTGGCGCGTCGGCCGCGGCGCTTTTTTCGGCCGCGGCGCGCGCCGCTGGCCGGGGCTTCCGGCGCCACCGGCAGTTCGGACCGCGACGAGTTGGATCGTCCCACCGGGTCCATGTATTTGATGCGGTTCACCAGCGCGGTCGAGACGTTATGGCCCTGCTTGCGAAGCGACTCGCGGATTTCTTTCGGTCCCGCCGCGGGATTCTGCGCAATGAATTCCCGGATGATATCGCTCATCGTCGGAGCGCCGTTGGTTCGTCGTCTGGCCATCGTGGTTGCAATACTCTCTGCAGTGACAAACTACCCCGCTTACGTAATAACCATACACGAACGCACCCCATGCAACAAGTATCTTACCCTTGACTTCACGCGCACGAATCGGATACTCACAACATTACGAATACGCGACTGGCCAAGTCGCATTCCAAAAAGCGAACAGGATATTGATTTATGCGTCGCGCGAAAATCTCGATCGTCGGCGCCGGCAATGTCGGCGCCACCACCGCGCATTGGTGCGCCGCCGCCGAGCTGGGCGACATTGTGCTTTTAGATATTCCACAAACGGAGAACATGCCGCGCGGCAAGGCGCTTGATTTGATGCAGGCCTCGCCCATTGTGGGTTTTGACGCCAACGTTCAAGGCACCACCAGCTACGAAGATACAGCGCAGAGCGACGTGGTGGTCGTCACCGCCGGTATTCCGCGCAAGCCCGGCATGAGCCGCGACGACCTGTTGTCGACCAATGCCAAAATTGTCGGCGCGGTGGCCGCCGAAGTGAAGCGCACCAGCCCGGAGGCGATTATCATCGTAGTCAGCAACCCGCTCGACGCCATGGTGCAACGCGCTTGGCAGGTCAGCGGGTTTCCGACGCGGCGCGTGTTGGGCCAGGCGGGCGTGCTCGACACGGCGCGCTATCGCACCTTCCTGGCGATGGAATTGGGCGTCAGCGTGGAAGATGTTTCGGCGTTGTTGATGGGCGGACACGGCGACACGATGGTGCCCATGCCCACCTGTACCGCGGTCGGCGGCATTCCCATCGGGCGTCTGCTCGACAACAAACGTCTCGATGAGATTGTCGAGCGGACGCGCAACGGCGGGGCCGAAATCGTCAGCCTCTTAAAAACCGGCAGCGCTTATTACGCGCCGGCGGCCGCGGTGGCCCAGATGGTCGAAGCCATCGTGCGCGACAAGAAGCGACTGATTCCCTGCGCGGCGTATTGTGACCGCGAATACGGCGTGGGCGGGTTTTTTGTGGGAGTGCCGGTCATCTTGGGCGCGGGCGGTGTCGAGCGGGTCGTCGAGATCGAGCTGACCGCCGACGAGCGGGCCGGCTTCGACAAGAGCGTGGCGGCCGTCAAAGATTTGGTCGCGGCCATGGCAAAGCTGACCTAGCGGATGACGTTGACAAGCGATGGTGGCTTTCGGTACAGTCCGCGGCTTCCATCGTTCGCCAGGCGACACCGGACGAGCGGTGCCGTTGTCCGAATCTTTGAGAACGCAACACCATGAACCGACTGCAATCGACCGCGTCGTTTGAAGCGCAGCCGGCCAGTGCGCTGGCGCATCTAAGCGGCCTGGCCCGCGAGCCGCACTTTGGTTCGGCCGTGTTTCGGCCGGCTCAGGGTGAGAACCATGTGGCGCTGTTCGCGCCATTGCACTATGAACCGAACTACGCCTACCCGCTGTTGGTGTGGCTGCACGGCCCGGGCGACGACGAAAGCCAACTGAAGCGCATCATGCCGCTGGTCAGCGTGCGCAATTATGTTGCCGCGGCGCCGCGCGGCCCCCGCCGCCAGGACGCTTCGGCAGGCAAAGCCGGTTATCGCTGGTCGCAGACCCCAGCCGATTTGTTACAGGCCGAGCAGCAGGTGTTCGAGGCCATCGAAATGGCGCAAACGCGGTTCAATCTTTCGCCGCGGCGCACGTTTATCGCGGGCTTCGACGCGGGCGGCACCATGGCGTTTCGGCTGGCGATGGAGCATCCCCACCGTTTCGCGGGCGTGCTTTCGTTGGGCGGCGCCTTTCCCACGGGCCAGGCTGCCCTGCGCCGGCTGCTCGACGCCCGACGCGTGCCCGTGTTTCTGGCCTGCGGACGCGATAGCCGCGCGTACGACAGCCACACGGTCTGCCGCGACCTGAAGCTGTTTCATAGTGCGGGCATGGACGTGGCCTTGCGACAATACCCATGCGGTCAAGAGATTGCCCCGGCCATGCTGGGCGACATGGATCGCTGGATGATGGAGCAGATCACCGGTGCATAGTTTGTACAAAACGCGCCCATCGAACTGGTGATCGGTGGCAAATTACTGGCCAGCGACCGTGGCGGCGGCTTCTCGCGCCGAAATCTTGAGCGGTTTCGCTGGCAAAAAACTCGCGGTCGCCGTACGGCCTCCAAAGTTGGCAAAATGCCCTGCGCGAGCAATGCTTTTGCGCTGTCAGTCATGAGCACTCTGCTCACGACTCGCCCGGCCGCAAGCTACTTTTGGCTGCTGGCACAGTGCTTGCTAGGACCGTCTGAATTGGCGGTTTCCCAAGCCATTGAACGCTGAGAGAGGAAGTTCATGAACGGGCTCATCCGTGCGTCGCTGCGCAATCCTTACGCCGTCACGGTGACGGTGTTTACCATTCTGGTGTTGGGCGTTTTGTGCCTGACGCAGATTCCTTTCGATATTCTGCCGGTGTTTAAGAGCCCGGCGGTGCAGGTGCTCACGTTCTATGGCGGCATGCCGGCCAAGGGCATCGAGAAGGATATTACCAACCGCATGGAGCGTTGGACAGGCCAATCGAACGGCATTCGCATGCAGGAGTCGCGATCGATCGTCGGCGCCAGCGTGGTGCGCAATTATTTTCACGACGACGTCGATCCGAACGGCGCGCTGACGCAGGTCAATTCGCTGGCGCTATCGGTGTTGCCGAACCTTCCGCCTGGCACGCTGCCGCCGGTAGTCTTGCCGTTCGACCCCACGAGCACGGTGCCGGTGTGCCTGGTGGCGCTGGACAGCGAAAGCGAGCCCGAGTCGATTTTGTACGACGTAGGCCGCTACGAAGTGCGGAATATGATTATGAGCAACCCCGGCGCTTCGGCGCCGGTGGTGTTCGGCGGCAAGCTGCGGGCGGTGATGCTCTATCTCGATCGCATCAAGATGCAAGCCCGTGGGCTGGCGCCGGTCGACGTGATGCGGGCTGCCGATCAGTTCAACGTGTTTGTACCATCGGGCGACGTGAAAATCGGCGATCTCGATTTCGCCTTGATGTCGAACTCGATGTATGAGCACGTCGACGGCATGCACGGCATGGGCGCCATTCCGCTCACCGCCACGCACGGCAACGCCGAGTATCTGCGCGACGTGGCCAGCGCCCAGGACGCGGCCTTCATTCAAACCAATATCGTACGCGTCAACGGGCGGCGGCAAGTTTATATTCCAGTCTATCGGCAGCTCGGCGCCAGTACGCTCAAGGTGGTCGACACGCTGAACCAGGCATTGCCCGACATGACGGCGCGCCTGACGCGCCCGGGCATCGCCTTGAAAATGGTGATGGATCAGTCGGTGTATGTGCGCACGTCGATTGAGGCCCTCGTGCAAGAAGGCGCGTTGGGGTCGATTCTATGCTCGCTGGTGATCTTGGTGTTTCTAGGCGAATGGCGAATGACGATGATCGCCATCATGACGCTGCCGCTGTCGGTACTCTCGGCGCTGGTGTGCTTGTATTACACCGGCAACACGGTGAACGTGATGACCCTGGGCGGGCTGGCCTTGGCCATTGGGCCGATGGTCGATAGCGCGATCATCTGCTTGGAAAACACGCACCGGCATCTTTCGCTGGGCTCGAGCCCGCACGAAGCGGCCTTCCTGGGCGCCAGCGAAGTGGCCATGCCCGAATTGGTCTCGACGCTGTGCACCTTCTTGGTGTTGGCGCCGTTGGCCCTGATGCCGGGCATCGGCCAGTTCCTGTTCCGGCCGATGGCCTTGGCGGTCGCGTTTGCCATGGTCACTGCTTATTTGCTGTCTCGGTCACTGGTGCCGGCGTTTAGCGCGCTCTGGCTAAAAGGCCACGCCGCGGGCGCACACGCGGAGACCGCGGGGGCCGAAGCCGGGCATGTGGCCGATGTGTTGCGGGCCGAGGCCGCCGCCCATGAACACCGCGAGCACTCGCAGCCGGGCATTCTGGGCCGGATCTTCGCTCGTTGGGAGGCATTCATCCAGCGTGGTATCGCGCTGTATGTGCGAGCGCTCAATAGCGTGCTCAATCATCGGCTGCTGACCGTGATAGCGGCGTTTGGGCTGTTGTTCGCGGTGCTGGGGTATTTCGGTCCCCGGCTGCGACGCGATTTCTTTCCCGAGGTCGACGCGGGCTCGTTCGAGATCTTTGTCCGCGCGCCTGCCGGTCGCCGCATCGAAATGACCGAGAAAAAACTGGCGGAAGTCGAAGATTTCATCCGCCGGTCGATTCCCGAGCACGACCTGGCGTTGTTCATTTCGGAAATCGGCGTCACGCCCGACTGGTCGGCGGCTTACACGCCCAACGCCGGCCCAATGGACGCCGTGGTCAAGGTGCAGTTGTCGCATCACCGCACGCGCTCGGCGCAGGAGTACATCCGCGTTTTGCGCGAAGGCTTCGCCCAGGAGCCGGAGTTCAGCAATCTCGACTTCGCCTTTGACGCGGGCGGCATGGTGCGCGGCGCGCTCAACGAAGGCAAATCGACGCCGATCAACATTCGCATCACCGGCAACAAACAAGACCTCGTGTTCAAGGTGGGCGAGCAGATCCGCAATGAGGCTTCGCGAGTGCCGGGCGTGGTCGATGCGCGCGTGCTGCAACGCATGGACGCGCCGGCCTTTGTTATTGCCGTCGACCGGGCCAAGGCCGCCGATCTGGGGCTCACGCAGGCCGATATTATGCAGAACGTCATCGCCTCGACCAATTCGAGCATTTCGTTTAACAAGAAGAATTTCTGGATCGATCCGGTCAGCCACAATCAATACTTCGTGGGAGTGCAATACCCTGAGCAGGCAATCGAGTCGATGCACGATATTCTCAACATTCCAATCACCGGCGACCATCAACACCGCCAGGTGCGCCTGGGCGACCTGGCTTCGATCGAGCGGGCCACCATCCCGTCGGAAATCAAACACATCAACATCCAGCCGACGATCGACGTGACGATGGGCGTCGAAGAGCGCGACCTGGGGCATGTGTCGGACGATCTGGTGGCCCTGCTGTCGAAGTTTGGCGATCCGCAAGGCGACGGTGTCTGGGCCACCTACGACCCGACCAAAGACTCTGGCGAAACGCTGCAAGGCTCGAAGATTGTGCTTAGCGGCGAATATGCCCGCATGCGCGATACCTTCAAAAACCTGGCGTTGGGGCTGATTTTGGCCACGCTGCTGATGTACTTTTTGATGACCGCGCTGTTCAAGTCGTTCGTAACGCCGCTGGTGATCTTGTCGGCGGTACCGGTCGGCGGCATCGGCGTGGTGTTGATGCTCTATGTGACGCAAACCCCGATTAACGTGCAATC
>DASVHB010000713.1:0-8301 GCA_036379195.1 Pirellulales bacterium | reverse complement strand
CTGCGGCGCGCGCTCCGTCGCGCTGGTCTGGCGCGTCAGCAGACGCACCACCGGGCCGGCCATTTTGGCCTCGACCCGCAGATGGTCGATGACGCGGGAAACTTCGGGCATTTGCCCCGTGAGATCGACCGCCACGGTTTTTTGCTCTTCGCTGCTGACGCGGCCTTCGAGCCAGGCGGTGCCCTGTTGATACTTGACGGTGATGCTGTAGCCGGAAAGGCGACCGCTCTCCTTCAGCGAATCACGGATTCGCTGGGCGATCTGTTGGTCATCCTGGCTCGCCGCCGAGGCCCATCCCGGTGACAGCAGGGCGATTGAAGAAATCGCCACTACGAACAAGCGGTGCATTGCTCCCTCCCTCCGAAGGATTGAGGCCCGAGGGCCTTTGATCTGGATAGTCGCGGCGCCTGCCGAGCAAGACGATCCGGAGGGGGAAAGAGCGACGGTCGGCCAAGTCTGGCCTTGGCCAAGCACGTCGTTGCGATGGTGTCCCCCCCGCGCAACCTTGCTGCCCAATGCAGGGCGCCTGCCCAAATAGTTTCGGTTGGCGATTATCCCTAGGGGGAGCTTTTTTTCGTTTTTAGCGAGCTTGTCAGTGATCGCCGTTGCAGCGAAAGCGCGCAACTGCCGTACTGAGCGGATTTTGTGTTCCCGCCGGACTACACCGATCGTGCCCTACAAAAGGGCGGTTCCCATGTCCCAGGTGGCCATCAAAATCGTTACAACCAGCGTCGCCCCACTGACCATGCAGGTGTTCGGACCCAGCGTGAGCGAGGCCATCGTGGCCAGCCCGGCGAGAGACAGGCAGCCAACAAACACGCGTTGCAACCGCGCGTGCCCCGCCGAGCCTTCGCTCAGCCGCGTCAGGCACGCGCTCAGCAGGCCCACGCCATGCACCACCGCCAAACACCAAAACAGCCACACGGGATTCAGCCAAACCATCGGTGATCGCTCCTTCGATTTTGCCACAACGGAGTCATTCCGTTCGACGGCACCAGATCGTTTCCATCCGCAACCAATGCGAAGGGAACGCATGCCGAGCGGCGTAAGAGCGACTCTTGTGCCGCTGAGCGCTTTGCGCAAGTCCGGATTATTCAACCCCGGCGTGTCCGAACCATGGTGCTGTCACACTAACCCGAAGCGCAAGCGAGGCAAGTTCTTTGCTCGTCCTCGCTTGCGCTTCGGGTTAGTGTGGGCTGATGAATATCCGCGCTAGAGGCAAGCTGAGCAATGGCCCGCAAACCGCGGAAATCGCGGGGAAGAAGCAATCGGCGAGGTCGCGGAATTGGCGCGAACTCGGGCCGTTTGCGGTGCTGAGGAATTGAAATTCTTACAAAACGCAGGCGGCCCGGCGAAGTGCTGGTGCTTCGCCGGGCCGCGATTGGTGGCAGTAGAGGTGAGCCGGCCACAAGGGCCGGGGCTACCTGGAGGTGGATGAATTACCGCAGCAGGGCCTTCACCTCGCGATCGAGTTCCGAGACGTCGATGCTGCGGTTTACCACTTTGCCCTCCTGGTCGAGCAAAAGCATGGTGGGCAGCGTCAGCACGCCCAACTCGTTCGCCAGCCGGCTGTCCAACCCACCTGGCTCGTAAATGTGGCTCCAGGGCAGCGGATGCTTGCGCAGGTAGCCGACCAGGTCTTCGGGCCGATTGTCGAGGCTGATGCTGACCACCGTAAAGCCTTCTTTACCGTACTTGGCCAGCACCTCCTTGATCTGCGCCATGTTAGCCTTGCAGGGCTCGCACCAGGTGGCCCAGTATTGCAGCAGCACTACCTTTTTGCGGAAATTGCCCAGATCGACCGTCTTGCCCGATGGGCTGGCGCCGCGCAGCCGCAGCGTTTTGCCCACCGAGTCGAGCCGGGTAATGGCGCCAGCGGCTTTCTGGGCCGAGGCCGCTTTGGGGAAGTTGTCGACGATCTGGCCGTACCATTTTTTGGCTTCTTCCTCTTCGCCCGCGAATTCCTCGGCGGTGGCGAGTTGCAACATCGCTTCGGCGGCGTCGGCGCTTTGCGGGTAATCAGTCACATATTGGCGCAGGCTGGCCAGCCAACGCTTCTGCACCTTGGGGAAATTGTCGCCCTCAGTCTGCAGGTCTTGGTTGTACTGGGCGGTCAAAAGCCGAAACCGCACATAGGCCGCCAACTCTTGGCTTCCCTCGTCGCCCGCCAGCTTGTCGTGCAACGCCTTGAGCCGGTCGATGCCCTCGGGCATGTTTCCTTGTTGCACGGCGGCGCTGATGGTTTCGGCCAGGTTCCGCAGCCACTGGGCGCGGTCTTCGGGCGAAGCCACCGAATCGGCGATCTGTTCCAGCAGGTCGCAGCGCTGCGAGGCGTTTTCGGCCTGCGCCTCAGCCGTCTTGGCACGCCCGGCCTGCTGATCGAGCTGCTCCAGCTTTTGCAAAAGCTGTTGCGTTTTTTCTTCGAGTCCGCCGGCGCCGCCGCCGCCGGTGCGCGTGCGGCCATAGGGGGTCAAGAACTGGCTATTTCCCACAAATTCTTTGGCTTCGTCGAGAATATCGGGGGCATCGATCAGGCGCCATTTGTCGCCGACCGAAACCAGCGTGCCGATCACCACCTGGCCGACTTTGCCTTCGGTGTCGACGGTGGAAATCACGTTTTCGTAGACCAGCAGGTCTTTGGTGGCGCCATCGGTGCCGGTGGGAATTAGGGCCGGCCGCATGCCGCCGAACTGCACCCACATGGTCTTGGCCGAAAAGGCTTTCTGCTTGGCGGCCAACGACTTAAAGCCTTTGGTCGCGGCCTCGATCTTCTCGCGGAGCGCTTTTTCTTTCTCGCCGCCCAGGCCGAGCTCTTTCAGTTCGTCGTCAGACAGCAGCAGCCGGGCGAATCGAGCGCTGTCGTGAGCGGCCAGGGCGGCCACGGCTTCGGCACTGGTTTCTTCAGCCGAAATTCGCTTCCACGAGTCGATGCGGCCGTCTTCGTCGTCGTCGTTGGCCCAGCGAGTTCCGCCCATGTTGAGCCAGCGATATTGATCGGCCTTGCCGTTGAAGTTTGAGTCGATATCGCGATAGATCTCCAGGCCGTCGCTGTAGTAGCACCACAGATCGACCACGTTGTCGCCGTTGGAGTCGATGAATTGCCGCAGCACCTGTCCGGCGGGGCTGCGCACGACCCAACCGGTTTGACCGTTGATCGACTCGGCCTTGATCGTGCATTTGGCCAGTTCGGCTTCTTTGGGACGGTCGTACTCGACATCCGCTTGAACCGGGGTGAGTTTCAACGCCTGCTCGGCCGACGGAGCGTCGGACGCCACGCCCCGACCCGTCATCACCGCCAGCAGCATGGCCAGCGGACTCCCGAAGCGTATGCCAAGTGCAACTATTCGCATGGAGCGGTTCCTTTCCTAGCTGGGTACGGTCACGTCGATTTTCATTCGGACGTGCGGGCGGTGCGGCGTGAATGGATCGTGGCATTTTTTCCAGTCCGCGGCGCCGCCGCCGGCGGGCGGCGCCGCAAGGTCGGGGCACGCCATCCCCCTTTGACACCTTGCGCGTGGTGCTTAAAATGCCTAGTTCACCCGGTTCACGTCAAGGAACCGATGAAAAACAACTTCGACCTCGAGATTCCTCTCCCGCCGGGAGAGGCCAGATGAGGGCCAACGAAATTGCCGAAGTTGTTTTTCGTCGGTTCCAGGTCGCGGGCATTCGGCGGGCGCATAGCTCA
This sequence comes from Pirellulales bacterium, assembly GCA_036379195.1. Classification (GTDB taxonomy): domain Bacteria; phylum Planctomycetota; class Planctomycetia; order Pirellulales; family JAICIG01; genus JAICLL01. The sequence continues at coordinate 4,616 of DASVHB010000713.1, read as the reverse complement.
GTTGGTTAGAGCGCAGCCCTGATAAGGCTGAGGTCCCAAGTTCGAATCTTGGTGCGCCCACTTCGTTCGATCGTTTACGCCGCCGCGCAGCCAACGACGAGCGCGTGCGGCATCCGTAGGGCGACCTTCCTAGGTCGCCCCGTGAGCGACGAACGGGCTGGACGACCTAGGAAGGTCATCCTACGAGGGGACGTAGCTCAATTGGGAGAGCACCGGCTTTGCAAGCCGGGGGTTGGCGGTTCGATCCCGCTCGTCTCCACTGCCAGCGACTCGTCGAATGTTTGCCCTTCGCTGGCGACGGAAGTAGAATTGCCGGTATGAACATGGAAACCATTCGAGAATGGTTGCGGCGAGAACCTTTCGAGCCATTTGTAATTCGAATGTCGAATGGCGAATCGCATCAAGTGCGGCATCCGGAAAACGTGGCGCTCGCCAAAACGCGAATTATCGTCACCTATCCAGAAGCCGATCGGGCAGTCCATTGCTCGTTGGTTCATATCAATAGCATTGAAGCGTTGCAACCCGCGTAACAACGCTCCCTTGAACGCGGCCGACGCACTTCGCCTTCAGGCGTCAATCGCCTTCGCCGGTCAACGTGATCTGCGCCGGCAAACAACCGGCCGCGGTGATGTCGCGCACGGCACTGCCAATCGCCTCGGCCAGCGAAGGGGCGTCGCGGTCGAAGTCGAGATACACAACTCCGTTGCAGCAACGAAGCAACGTGTCGTCGCACCCCGCCTCGAAAAGCCGGTCCGTCAACTCTTCGCTGATGTCGCTCAGGCCCTCCAAGGTGATCGTAAAGTGAAAGGTTGAGAGAGTCGCCTCGTTACGTGCAAGTGACATACCGGCTCACCGTGGTCAATGGGGGCAGTTGTCGACTGCTCGTCGGATGCGGCGCGAGTGTTCGACGGGTTTCCTGGGAGTAGAGTAAACCGACATTTTACATCCGCCGCGGCTCGACGCGGGACAGAAAAGAATGGCCCACGCATGGCCTCCCGACATTCGGACGGACCATCCGTGCTGCTCAGCGTAAGCCACCGCCGCCTCAATGTCTTTATTGGGGTGCCGTGGTCTGGCCATCGACCAATTCTAGTCCGTAGCCCCGGCCTGGCCAAGCAAGTGCCGCGGGTTTACGGCTCCCCGCGGCTCACGGAGTACGGCTTCGGATCGATGTGCGGCGTTTGGCCGGAGACGATCTCAGCAATCAATCGCCCGGTGGCGGGCGACATCGAAACGCCCAACATGCCATGCCCCGCGGCAAGGAAGAGGTTCGCAACGCCCGGAACCGCGCCGATATAAGGCAGACTATCGGGCGTCATCGGCCGCCAGCCGTACCACGACTCCAACACCGGCTCCGCACTCGGCTCGCGCAGGTAAATGGCCGCGGCCTCGCGCAGCAACCGCAATCGGTCGGGGTTCAGACTCGTATCGTAACCGGCGAATTCCATCGTCGAGCCAATGCGGTAGGCGTCAGCAAACGGCGTAATCGCCACGCGATGCTCTTCAAGAATCATCGGTAGCCGCGGGCAAATCGCCGGGCGAGACATCGTGAGCGAATACCCTTTGCCGGGTTGAATGCGAATGCGGCAGCGCACGATGCGCCGTAGCCGCGGTGTCCAGGCGCCCGTGGCAATCACTACCTGGCCCGCCGCGATCTCGCCCTGACCGGTCATCACGCGCCGCACCCGCCGGTTTTCGATTGCCAGATCACTTAGCTCGCATCGCTCGCGAATCTCGACGCCTTGCGATTCGAGCGCGCGTCGCCAGGCCAGCATCAGCTTGTCGGGCCGCAGGTGGCTGTCGGTGGTATAGTGCCACGCTCCGGCGCAGCCGGGCCGCAGCGCTGGTTCCAGTTGGCACACCGCGGCGCCGTCGTAACGCGTCGCCCCCAGATCGAACTCGCTGCGCAGCAAGTGGTCGGTATGGGCGTAGTGATCCATGGCCGCCGGCGTGCGGAACACGAACAACAGACCCTGGTTCTCCCACTCAACGTCGTAAAGCGTCGTGCGCAGCAGTTCGTCGTACAGCGACCGCGACGAGGCGAGCAAGGCTTGAATGGCGCCGCCGGCGGCGAGCATGTCGCGCCGGTTACACCGTTTAGCGAACTGCCAGAACCAGCTCCACTGCGCCGGGTCGAGCCGCCAACGAACCTTCAGCGGCGAATTGCGCGAAAAGAGCGTTTTGAGCGCCGCCGGCAAGGCTCCGGGACCGGCGAGCGGCAACACGTGGCTCGGGCAGACAAAGCCGCAATTGCCGTGCGAGCAGCCGCGTCCGAACTGCCCTTGTTCGATCAGCGTGACGGGCCGCCCGGTCTGGCGCAGGTAGTAGGCGCAAGCCGCCCCGATCACACCGCCGCCAACTACGACGACTCGATCTTCAGCTTGCGACATGGCCGTTCACCGGGCGACTTTCAACCTACCGGCAACCATGATACGCTTGCGGCATCAAGTTGCGAGCCTGAATTCCAAGGCTACCATGTTTGAAGTCGAGCAAAAACACCGCGTCGAAGACCTCGACCGGCTGCTGGAGCGGCTGGCGGCGCTGGGCGGCCGGCCGGGCGATCCGCAGGAACAGGTCGATACGTACTACGCGCATCCGGCGCGAGACTTTGCCCAGACCGACGAAGCCTTGCGCATCCGCCGGGCGGGCGCCGCTTGCTTCATTACCTATAAAGGACCGAAGCTCGATCCGACTTCCAAGACCCGGCGTGAACTGGAGCTGCCGCTGGCCGGCGGGCTGGACGAAGCTCAGCGATTTGCCGAGCTGTTCGACCTGCTGGGTTTTCGCGCTGTGGCCGTCGTGGCCAAGCAGCGACGCAAAACGACGCTCGATTGGCAGGGTAGGCAGGTCGAGGTGGTTGTTGACCAGGTCGACCGGCTGGGCCAGTTCGTCGAACTCGAATTGCAGGCCGATCAGGCGGGGCTGGAAGCGGCCCGGCTGTCGCTGGCCGAGTTATCTGGTAAACTGGAGCTAGGCCCCGGCGAGCGGCGCAGCTATTTGGAGCTTTTAGAGAGCGGAACTTCCGCCGCCACCAGGGGTTTAATCTCTTAAAAGGCGAACCGGTTACTTCCCTTTTTGACTCACGGAACTACCCCGCCATGAACATCCGCATGCCGCACGCCTGCCGTCCACGTAACGCTTTGGGCATTCTGACCCTCGCGGTGATCTTCGCCGCTTTTACCGCTTCGCCAGTTTTGGCGCGCGGGGGGGGCGGCTGGGGGGCGCAGCGGCGGTACATGCAGATGTTCCAAAAGCAGATGAAGGTCGTGCAAAAGCAGGTCGAGACGATGCAGGCTCAAGAAAAGGCCGAGAATGAGGCCTTCATGAAGCGCTTCGACACGAACAAAAACGGAAGAATCGACGGCAAAGAAAAAGGCCCCGCGCGCAAGTATCTGCGCGATCTCGAAGAGGGCAAAGACCCCGATCGGGCGATCAACGACCTGAGCCGTGCCCGCAAGTCGACGAGTCGCAAGCCGAGCAAAGCCAAACGCCCGAGCGACGATGCGGAGACAAAAAAGGCCGCGGCCAAGTAAGGGCCGGGTAGTCGAGCAAAACCGCTTGTACCCGCGTTCGGCGTCGGACCGATTTTGACATTCAAAATCGGCAACAGCCCGTAGGATGACCTTCCTAGGTCGTCCATGCGGCCGTTTGTGGCTCAATGGGCGACCTGGGAAGGTCGCCCTACGATTGCCACCGAATCGGCCCAATCAGAATAGCTAACCGAGCCTCACGCCCCCTGCATCGCCGCGGCGTTGACCTCGGTCTCGGCGAGTTTCGTCAGCTTCTCGTTCGTCTGACTTTCTTCTTCAAGCGTTTTTTGCAACAGACGCTCGGCCTTATCGTTGCCCAGCATCCGCGCAAACGAACGCACCGTGCCATAGCCGGCAATTTCATAATGTTCCACGCGCTGGGCGGCGGCGATCAGCGCGGCGTCCAGCACCGCTGGCTCGGCGTCTTCGGCCATCATCCGCTTGCCTTCTTCGATCAGCCCTTCCATGGCCTCGCACTTCGGCCCGCGCGGCTTGACGCCCAGTTGCTCAAAAATGTTTTCCAGCCGCTCCACATGGCCTTCCGTCTGCCGCAAGTGGTCTTCAAAACCCTTGCGAAGCTTGGCCGACGAGGCCGCTTTGGCCATCTTCGGCAACGCTTTGACGAGTTGCTTCTCCGCGCTGTACAAGTCCTTTAGTTCGTCGACAAACAAATCGGCCAGGCTTTCGAGTGCCACGATGTCCTCCGGGTTTCTAGTGCTTGATGGGTCGTTCCCGCTTGAACGCTGTGATCTATGACTTTTTCTTGAAATAGTGAGCCACCGCGCCGGGCAGCAATTGCGACACGGCCTCGCACACCTGGTGCGAAATCCGCTCGGTTGAGAAGCTCTCGGGCAGGTAATTCTGATACCACGATTTCTCTTCGGCTTTGCCGCGGCGACGCGGCGCCAGCAGTAAGGCCGCGGCGACACCGGCCGCCAGGCCCACCCCGAAGGTGGCCAGCGCGGTGTAGCCAGGATGCTCGCGCACTATGTCTTCGGCCTGCACATAGGCGCGACGCATCGGGCCATTCTGCTCGTGGCCTTGGTCGGTTTCATAAAACTGCGACATGCGTTGGTGGGCCATGAC
>DASVHB010000712.1:0-5927 GCA_036379195.1 Pirellulales bacterium | reverse complement strand
ACAGGGTAGTTTTCTCACTGGGTTTCCCAATTCGCCCAGTTCCGCGGCTAGCATACAAAAAACCTTGGAACTCTCCGATTGACATTTTTGCGCAAAGCCGTTCCGCGCGCAATTCCCCTTATGCACCCAGAGCAAAGGGGGAAACCCAAACCGCATTGACAGCCGTGACCCCCTGGGATACAAACCCTCACCCTTTCGCGGTCTCGCGCCGGCGCATCCTGTCACCGCCCCTACCCCAGGGGCCACGCCGCCGCGCGATATCACCCACATTTCAGGCGGCGCGTCTCGGTCAGGCCCTGACGCTGGCGGTATGCCCCCATCCAAACCAAACCCGTCCACACCCGACAAAGAAGCCCCCGCGGGCAAGGCGCATCTGAACGCCCTGACCACGGTGCTGCGGCGGCTGGGCGCGTGGTCGTGGCGCAATCCGCTGCAGGCGGCCATCATGGTGGGCATCGTGCTCTTGCCGGTGGCGCCCATCGTGGTCGTGCAATTGGCGCTCAGCAGCCATCAGCCGCCGGTTGAGGCCAAGCATCTGCCCGAAGAGGCGATGGCCGCGCTTGCCAACGGCAATTTTGGCGAGGCGGCGGCGATCGTTCGCGCGTTCGGCGAAGACGAGCCGATGACCGCCGACGAAATGGTCGCTCGACCGTTTGTGCTGGGCGCCGTGGCCGACCACCGTGCCGAACGCATGCTGGGCCGCGAACAGCGGCGGCAGCGGCTGGTGGCCGCGCAATGGCTCACCGAGGCCCGCAAAATCGGCTTTCCGCCCGGCCACGAAGCCGAGGGTCTTTACCTGCTCGGCAAGAATCTTTACCTGGGCGGGCAAGTGTCTGAAAGCATGCCCGTCATGCAAGAGGCCTTGTCGCTCAACCCCAACCACGCCGGCGAACTGCATCGGCTTCTGGCCGGAGCGTATCTCGATCAGCCACAACCGCAATGGGTCGAGGCGCTGGCTCACAACACCGAATATCTGGCGGACGAGTCGCTCTCTGACGCGCAGCGGCACGCCGGGCAGCTCGAACGCGGCCAGATCGAGTTCGGATTGGCCGATTACGCCAACTGTCGCAAGACGCTCGACCTGATTCCCGCCGATTCGCCGCTGGCCAACGAAGCGGCCGTGATGCGCGCACGGTTGACGATCGAAGAGGCGCGGGCCTTGGCCGCGGGCAACACGCCGCCGCCGGAACCCGCTCTGGCAAAATTCCGCGAGGCGCTGGCGCTGTTGCCCGTCGCCTCGAAAGCCAACGCGCCTGCGCAGGCGACGCTGGCGGCTGTCGAATATCTGCGCGGGATTTGCCAGCTTGAAATGGGCGACGAGGCCGCCGCGCTGGCACAGCTCGAACGCACGCACCTGCACCATCGCGATACCGAAGCCGGCTTCGCGGCGGGCTATGCGGCCGCCGAACGTCTGCGGCGCCAGGGCCATACCGACGAGGCCATGCAGTGGTATCGCGGGGCGCTGGGCGCGGTCGATTCAGAAGCCACCTTCAAGAACCGCTGGGTGACGCTCGACAGTTTGCGCAGCAATTCGCTCGACGCTTATCAAGAGTTTTTGCGGCGGCAACAATTCGAATCGGCGGTTGAGCTGGCCGGGCTGATGCGTCCGGTGTTCTCGCCGGCGCGCTCGTTGCAGTTACAGGCGCAGGCCCGCGCCCAGTGGGGCCGGCATTGGTTGAACGAAGCCGCGGCCGCCACGCCCGACAAAGCAGGTCCGCTGACCACCCAGGGCCGCCAGCAGTTGCGCGAGGCGGGCCGGCTGTATCATCGGCTGGCCGAATTGCGGGCGGCCGCGCGCGAGTACCCCGACGACTTGTACGACGCCGCCGAGGCCGATCTGGCCGGGCACGATTATACCGGGGCCATCGAAAGCTTTGAGAAGTATCTGAGTGTCGAGTCGCGGCGACGACGCCCGCGAGTGCTGGTGGCGCTGGGCGAGGCCCTTTTGGCACAAGATCGCCCCGCCGAGGCGCTCAAGTCGCTCGAAGAGTGCATTGAAGTACACCCGCGCGATCCGGCCACGTTCGAGGGGCGGTTGTTGGCCAGCCGCGCCTATTGGGAACAAGGCCAGTTGGAACCGGCCGAACGGCTGCTGATGGAAAACCTGACCGGAGATGCGCTGGAGCCGTCCAGCAGCGAATGGCGGGCCTCGCTGTTCGCCCTGGGAAAGCTGCTCTATCAGGCCGGGCGATACGACGAAGCGATCCGCCGCTTCGAGGAAGCCGCCGAGCGTTATCCCAACGCTCCTGACGCCCCCGAGACCCGCTATCTGGCCGCCGAAAGTTATCGCCGCAGTGCCTTGGCCGTGCAGCAGCAGGCCGCGCAAGAAGCCACCGCCGAAGGCCGCCTGGCACGCCGCCGCCAATGGACCGAGCTGCTCGAAAACGGACTCGTGCGGTTCGAGCAAGAGCTGAACGCCATGATCAATCGGCAAGATCAGCGTGCTCTGTCGCCTCTCGAAGAGAGCATCTTGCGGAACTGCTATTTTGCCCGCGGCGCGGTGCTGTTCGAGCTGGGCCGATATCCCGAGGCCATCCAAGCCTATGCCAGCGCCACCAATCGCTATCAGCAAACGCCCGAGGCGCTGGAAGCCTACGTGCAGATTGCCGCTTGTTATCGGCGGCTGGGGCAAGAGGTCGAAGCGCGCAGCACGCTCGAGCAAGCCAAATACACGTTGAAGCATCTGCCCGACGACGCCGACTACGACGAGACCACCAACTACAGCCGCGACGAGTGGATCCGACTGCTCGATACGCTGGGAACTTTGTAACGCGGTATGAAAATCAACATGAGCGATACGTGCGCCGAGGTCTGTAGGGAACGGACTCCGTGCCGTTCCGAGAACTGCCAATCGGCGTCTCCCCGCCCTTTCCGCCGAGTTCCGATGAAGGCCGGGGCGACGTCGCGCCGCACCCAGCGGAACGCCACGGAGGGCGTTCCCAACAGACCCCGAATCGCGCATCAGCCGTTTATCGGTTAGAGAAGTCCAACGTACGACAGACTATGGCCGACACCCATACCGTTCTCTGCGAGACCGACCTGCTGCTTGAGCTGGTCGGACTCAAGCAAAAGTGCCTCGAGCAACTGCGCGTCTTGGGCGGGCGACAATTGGAACTGATCGAGCTTCAAGACATGACGCAGTTGCTCAACGTGCTCGCGGCCAAACACCATTTGTTGGCCGAATTGCAGCAGCTCGAACGGCGGCTCGATCCGTTTCGCGGCCAAGACCCGCGCGCGCGTCGCTGGCGAACGCAGGAATTGCACGAGCGCTGCGCTCGGCTGATTGCCGCCTCCGATCAGTTGTTTCGCGAGGTGCTCGAACAAGAACGTGTGGCCGAAACCAGCCTGCGGCGGCACCGCGATGAAGCCGCCGCCCGCTTGCACGGCGCCCAGTTGGCCAGCCACGCGCGCGGCGCCTACCTTCCCCAGACACCTCACAGCGGGCGACTCGATGTCAGCAGCGAACGATAACATGCTCTTGGACGATGAAAACGAGCCGCTCGACGCGGCGTCGGCGATGCTCGACGGCGGCGCCGATTTGGAGACGGTGCTCGCGGCCTGGCACGGCGCCACGTTGCGCCTTGAGCAGACGCACGAAGCCCTGCGGGCCGAAGTCCACCGCCTGACCGACGAGCTGGAAATCAAAAACCGTGAACTGGCCCGCAAGAACCGCCTGGCCGACCTGGGCCAGGTGGCCTCGCACGTGGCCCACGAAGTGCGCAACAACCTGGTGCCCGTGGCGCTCTACCTGAGCGTGTTGCGGCGGCGGGTGGCACACGATGCCGGCAGTGTCGCGGCGCTCGACAAAATCGAGTCGGGCTTCACGTCGCTCGATGCCACGGTGAACGATTTGCTGAATTTCGCCGCCGAGCGCGACCCGGTGATCTCGCGCGTGCCGTTGCGCGCCATGGTGGCCGATTTGCAGTCGTCGCTGGCGCCGCAGTTGGCCGCGCAAGGCATTGAAGTGTCGGTGCGAATTCCCCAGCCCTTGGCCGTTTGGGCCGATCGCGACATGCTCCGCCGAGCAATCTTGAACATCGCGCTCAATGCGCTCGACGCCATGCCGGGCGGCGGGCGGCTGGCGCTGGCGGCGGCTGAGCAAGCTGATGCCGTGGTCCTCGAAATCGCCGATACCGGGCCGGGGCTGTCGGCCGACGCTCAGCGGCGGGCCTTCGAGCCGTTCTTCACGACCAAATCGACCGGCACCGGCTTGGGGCTGGCTATCGTCTATCGCACCGCCGAGGCGCATGGCGGCGAAGTGACCGTCGCCAACCAGCCCGCCGGCGGCGCCTGTTTTACCCTGCGGCTGCCTCACCGTAACGCGGAGGAGATCGAATGAACAAGAAACCCCCTGCTGCTGGCCCCGCCGGCCGCAATGTACTCACCGTGCGCACCGCGCCCTTGCGCGGCCGCGTGTTGGTGGTCGACGACCATCGCCAGGCCCGCGAGTCGATGGCCGACATCCTCCGGCAGGCCGGACACCAGGTCGAGTGCGTTTCGAGCGCCATCGAGGCCCTCAAGCTGCTCGATCGCGTGAGCTTCGACGTGGTCATCACCGACTTGCAAATGCCGGGCATGAGCGGCCTGGAGTTTGTTCACCGCTTGGAAAAGCGCCCGCACGGGGCGCAGGTGGTGATGGTCACGGCCTATGCCACCGTGGCGTCGGCGGTCGATGCCATGCGGCACGGCGCCTTCGATTACATCGAAAAGCCGTTTGCCGCCGACCGATTGGAAAACTTGGTCGAGCGGGCCATCGGTCATGGCCGGCTGATCGACGCCGGGCAGAATTTGCAGCCCTCGCAGGCCGCCGGCGAACTGCCCGCCATGATCGGCGCCAGCGCGGTGATGCAGAGCCTGCGCGAGCGGATCGCCCGTGCGGCCCCCACCTCGGAGACCATTTTGATCATGGGCGAAAGCGGCACCGGCAAAGAGCTGGTCGCGCGCGCGGTCCACGCGGCGAGTTTGCGCTCGGCGACTCCGCTGGTCGGGCTGAATTGCCCGGTGCTTTCGGCCCAGTTGATGGAGAGCGAGCTGTTCGGCCACGAGCGCGGTGCTTTCACCGGCGCCGATACCGCCCGCACGGGGCGCTTCGAGCTGGCCGAGGGTGGCACCATCTTGCTCGACGAAATCAGCGAGATCGATCCGGTGCTGCAAGCCAAGCTGCTGCGCGTGCTGCAAGAGCGGACGTTTGAGCGCGTCGGTTCCAGCGAAACGCGGCAGATCGACGTCCGCGTGCTGGCCACCACCAATCGCGACTTGCGGGCCGAGGTGGCCGCCGGGCGGTTCCGCGAAGACCTGTTCTTCCGTCTGGCGGTCATTCCCTTGGAAGTGCCGCCCTTGCGTCGCCGCCGCGAAGACATCGCCGAGCTGGCCGAGCACTTCTTGAACCGCTGCGCCGAGCGGCTGCACCGCGAGCCTTGCGCGCTGGCCCCCGCCGCCCGAGATCTGCTGACGCACTATCACTGGCCGGGCAACGTGCGCGAGCTGGAAAACATCATCACCCGCGCCAGCGTGCTCAACACCGGCGCGGCCATCGACGCCGACGACCTGCGGCCCTGGCTGATCGCCGCCGACGGCGAGCCGGTCTCGGCAGACGAGCATCTGCCGCTGGGTCTCAGCCTGCGCGACATGGAGCGGAAGCTGATCGAGGCCACGCTCGATCACTTCGACGGCCACCGCGCGAAGACGGCCGAAGCCTTGGGCATCGGCCTGCGCACGCTTTCCGGCAAGCTGAAGGAATACGGCTACGCCCCCCGCGCCAAGCACTGCGCCAGGGCGGCGTGAAACTGATTTTGTTCGCCTGCGGCAGCACGAAACGCGCGAGCGGTACGGAGACGAAGCGGCAGCGTGGCGCTGGCTTAAGGGAATTCACCCGGCGATCGCCGAGCATCTCGCGCCCTTTGATATCGCCAAGTCAAATCACTTTC
>DASVHB010000711.1:0-5383 GCA_036379195.1 Pirellulales bacterium | reverse complement strand
ACCGCGACGGCAGGTAGCCCTGCTTGAGCATGTCGAGCGTCCCCGGCTCGGTCTCGACGACAAAGGGCGTGGTGCCGAAAACGCCCAGAGTAAGCCAGAGAAGACCGGCGAGCAAAGCTCGCGAGCTCGCATGTCGCGCATCGCCGCGAAGGAAAACGCCCGACACTAGCGCCAAGCTAGTCAGCGGAATCGCCAAAAAGGCGATCGCGTGCGCGGCACCGAGCCAGTTCCAGACGCCGCGCACCAGCAGGGGCGACAGACTCGGGTCGCCCTTGCCCAAGAAGCTCGTCTCGCGCAGGTACGGGAAGATTTCGGTCAGTACGCCGGGGTTTCGCAAAAACCCTTGCGGATAGAGCGGCGTGCCGGTGAACCAGGCGTTGCGCGCGTACCAATAGCCCGAAAGCGCCGCCGCGCCGGCCAGGCCCACGAGGCCCGCGATGATCGCTCGGCGGGGCCCGCGCAACCAAAGGGTCAGTGCCACCACGCCCAAGGCGGCGACGGCGGCATATCCCAGGGCGTAATATTTCGTGCCGGGCAGCAGCCCGAACGCCGCCGCCCAAAGCACGGCGTTTCGCGCCCGCGGCACGCAGGCGTACCGCACGCCGTAGCCCAAGGCCGCCGCGAACAGACCCGCCACGGCCACGTCGTTCTCGCCGTCGAGCAACTGCCGCAGGACCACATGAGGCGTCAGCGCCGTCAGGGCCGCGAGGTGCGCGCCGCCGCGCCCCACGCCAAGCCGCCGGGCCAACTGGTGCGCGCCAAGTCCCAAGAGCGCCACGGCGGGAATATTTTCCAGTGCGATCAAAAAATCGCCCGAAAACGGCGCCGCGCACCAGAAGCCCAGCAACTCATCGTTGCCCGGATGAAACCACGACGATGAGTGCGTGCTGCACAAACTTCGGGCGCGAATCCACTGAACGACCAGCGGAATGTGGTACGCCAACGAATCCCAATCGCTAGGGAATTCGAGCAGACCGCACATCACGATGGCCGCGACGGCCAGCGCGACATACGCCAGCCAGGCGACGAACCACGCGCGATCCCGCGGGCGCAAAGAACCGCCGAACAAAGGCGCCGCCGCCATAAAATCGGCCGCCGTAGCGTAAGCGTCCCCGCTTGTCGCGCAACCCGTAGCGTAAGCGTCCTCGCTCGCGCCCGGCGCATTCTTTCGCGGCATCCACAGCGTGAACGCGGATGCGCCGCCGACGACCGCGAGCAGCAAACCGGGCACCAGCCAGCGAAAAATGCTGAGGGCGAAGGCCGCCAGCACAATCGCCGCCCACGATAAAACCAGTGAATCGAGGGCACGCGCGAAGAAATCTCCGCGGGGATGCAGCCGCCGGCTCACTCGCATCGCCGCGCGCAGCAAAAGCGCCGTCGCGACCAACCAGCATGGGGCCATCAGCAGATCGAAGAGCGACATAGTATAGGACGGAGAACGCGTCGCGTTAATCGGCGTCGGCGACCGAGACGGGCGTGTGGATCAGCCGCCGTCGGCTGGTTTCGCGGCGCCAACGGCGTCGGTGTCGAGCAGCCGGGAGTGTGCCTCCCACCGGCGCACGGGCCACACGTCGCGGGGTGGCATTCACCCCATGCGCCACGCCTGAACTTCGCCACGAAATCGCGCCCGCCAACACGCGACTGAGGCACCGCTCGACGATCCGCGAATCGCGCAGATACCGCGCCCAGCCCGACGGTCCCAGCGCCGCGAGACGCGCGGCCAGCGCGCCGACCCCGCTCGCGTCGCCGTCCATGAGCCGTAGCAACGCCGCGTTCACTTCGATCGAGAGCCGCGCCACGCGGCGGATTTCACCGGCCGAAGGCGAACCATCAATCGCCGGCACATGGCGCGCTTGCACGAGCAATTGTTGCCGGTAAACCTCGTCGGTCTTCCTGCCGCGGGCGATGGTCTGAGACGCGCCGTGCAACCGAAACATCGCCAGCGGCGTGTTGCAGTAGACCGTCGTTCCCAGCGCCGACAGCTTGAGCCAAAAATCCCAGTCGGCCGAAAACCAAAGCGACTCGTCCATCAGCCCGGCCTGCGCCGCCAGCCGCGCGCTAAACAGCGGCGCCGCCACCCCGTACAAACATTGCACGAGCAGCCGCTCCAATACGATCCTTGGGAGCAAAACTGCTTCGCGTCGCGGGAACGGGCAGCGCCAATAGCCGATCTTGCGCCCCCGCGCGTCCATGTACCAACAAGGATGTACGAATATCGCCGCCTCGGGATGCCTCGCCACGAGTCTCTTGAGCGTCGTTAGCCGATTGGGCCGCCAGGCGTCGTCCTGGTGCAAAATCGAGAGATACCTGCCGCGCGCTAGCCGCATGCCATAATTCGTGTTCCGCACCCAGTTGCCGTCGTGGGGGAGCCGATGTACTTCGATGGCCAGCGCGTCGCGATAGCCTTCGGCGAGGGCCGCGGTATCGTCGCGCGAGCCGTCATCGACAACGATCACCTCGATGTCCGGATCCCGCTGGGCCACGACGCTATCGAGCGCCTGGCGCAAATAGCGGCCGCCCTCGCAGGTGGGCATGATCACCGACAGCCACGGATTTCGCATAGGAGTACCGCGAATTGACAACACCAACCCGAAGCGTCAGCGAGGAACCTAGAGCCCCATCGACAGAACCTTCTATCCCTGTCCCCTGTTCCCTGTCCCCTGTTCCCCGTCCCCTCCGCTACTGCAAATCGTCCATCGGCGGCTGAAACAGCGGGCCGTGGATCTTGAGCCCATCGGGCGTGACCAGCGCGCCGTAGACCGCCCCATCGACGTCTTCCGACAAAAACTGCAAATGGCCGTCACAGTAAACCGCGTTCACCCCGCCCGGATGATTCGACGACGGCCAAGGGGCTTCGCCTTCGGGCAGGGCCTGGCTGGGATTGATACATTCGAGTAGTTTACGCTCGTTGGCGCGTTTCCAATCGACGTGCCCCGGCGAGCACTTGGCGTTGTCGCAGACGTAGGCGCTCAGAAAGAAGCAGCACCGCCAAGGCAGCGGGCTGGCCCACGTCGAGCCGACCGTCGGGTCGTACCCGGCGCGCAGGTTTTCGGTGAGCATCAGCGTGCGCGACAGTCCGTCGGAGACGGCGGCTAACGAGCGGTGCCGCACGGTGACGCCGCCGAGCGGCCAGTTTTCAGGGAAGAACAAGCCGGTTAAAAAATACAAGCTCTTGTCGGTGGGAGCTCCGTCGAGCGTAGAGCCTGTCGGACAAGTGACGCCATTGCCGTTCAGGTCGATCGGCACCACTTGCAGATTGTTGGCCGAGGGCACGTGCATGACCACCGGGCAATCGACCGGCTGCGTCCAGCCAAACCCGCCGTTGACCACGTAGCTGAGGTTTCCCTCGCCCGGCACGGCGGTGTCGTCGTCGGGGCACACCATCACCGAGATCGGCACGCGCGTCAGCGGCAGGTTTTTGGCGTTCGAGGCGGGCAAATCGAATCGCCACAGCGAATGAATATCGGTTCGTTCCAGATACGGCAGGATATCGACGACCCAGTTATGGTAGCCGACGCCGCCGACGGAAAAATTGCCCGACGCTGGAAGCCTTCCACGTGCGCCGTCGGAATTGATTACGGCCAAGCCGATATTTTTGAGGTTGTTGGCGCACGTGGCCCGCCTGCCCGCCTCTCGCGACATCATCACCGCCGGCAGCAGCAACGCCATCAGCATCCCGATGATGGAGAGAACGACCACAAGCTCGACGATTGTGAATCCAGCGCCGCGATCTTGCACTGGACGGCTCCTAGCCCTCGTCGCATCGGCGCGCTCGATGTTTGATCCACGCTTGCGATTCATACGGTCGTGGCGTCTTTATGCCTATTCCAGCTTTCCCAATAGCAAACCGGATTCGGAGCGATAGTACTCTACGACAGCACTCGCAAGCGGAGGTAACTCTCCGGACGCCACCCTCGGGCCGACCCTATTGGCTAACTCGTCCAATCGCTCCGCGTGGCGCCGAACCGACACGCGGCGGTTCTCGTCGCTCTCGTCGACGGCCCAGTCGGCAAACACCCTTCGACGCGACCATTGGCAGAGTTCGTCAACACTGTTATGCCGGCCCGACGTGAACGCATCGAGAGACAGCCTATAACAATTAGCAGCGCTAATCGCGAGCTGCTTTTTCGCATCGTTTGGGTCCGTTTTTTCAGCCGGGCCACCAAACACAGCATACGCGCTCATGGCCGAGGAGCTTACAAATAGCGTCATCGTGATTAAGGCTCGGGGCCGTCCCATAATCGATTACTCCCGCATTAATGATTGCCTAACAACTGCTTAGGGGCAAGGATTTAATAACCTCGCCCCCTTTGACCACGGAGTCTGCATAAACCTCCCCAGCGGTTGACGTTACGGTGTACGATCATCGGGGACGTTATTAACTCCTCGCCCCTTATCACTAAACGTTTTACATGCCATCGACAACTCACGCGGCGGTCAGTCTCTGCGAGAATCGGCGTAGCAGCACGGCCGAAACATGCGCGCGAACCGCACCCTGTCTACACCTTGATCATGTTGGCTTCCGCTGCGACGACAATGGCTGACGCGGCACTTACGGTACGCGAATTATCATCACCTCGATCATTTCCACAGCAGTCCCCGCATATAGCTCTAGCGTAAATCTCCGCATTAAAGGCGGCGGCTCGGAGATTATTGCCATTTCGACATCGTGCACTCCCGCGCCCTGGTCAGTAACAGTACACGATAAAAACTCCGGAGCCGCTTTCACCTGAATATCACTGGACGCTTCTGCAACCACGGCGCGGGTGGTAAGCGTTTTCCCTTTCAGCGGCTGATCACCAGAAGAAGTTAAAAACAGTGACGCGGGCCGAAGCGCGACAGGTCGGTCGAGATCTATCGACAATGTAAGCGGTAGCGAATACTTTCTCCCCTTTGACTCGCAAGTGACTAGCGCGGCCCCCCGTACGTTGCCGATCCCGTCGCGCACGTTGATATCGAGGTCAAACTCCGCGGATTCCGTGTGGGCGGGTGCTCCGGGCACGACGCGCGCCAGTCGACTCGCCGAGCCGAATACTGGCGCCGCTTTGCACACAATCCCCTCACAAGTCGAGCGCGCCCCGCTAAATGAGATATCTGCACCGGCTGCCCCGACCACTGAGACGCGCCGCCTGATCGTCCCACCTCGCGCCAAGCGCGCGGTTATTCTGCTTGGAACAAGAACAGGCGTCGCCTCTCCATACCAGTTGATGCGGACCGTCGCGACGCGATTCACGGCATTACTGAAGATAGCGAGCTGTGCACTGCCGGCCCCACCACCAATACCTAGGTCGCATGGGAGAGTTCGAGACTCACCAGCGGGCACTGTATCGCACTTACCAACCACTGTGCATCCACATGTTGAGACAACCTTATCGATTCGTAG
>DASVHB010000710.1:0-5540 GCA_036379195.1 Pirellulales bacterium | reverse complement strand
GCAGCGGCGACTTCCGATCGGTCATCATCGCCTCAATTGTCTTGCGGGCGTCGGCGGTTTGTCCGCGACGGGCCTGCAGCAACGCCCACAGCAGCTTGCCGCCGGTCCACTGCGGGAAGCGCTTAACGGCCGCGTCGATCTCCTCGGCAAGCGGCCCAAGCTGGTTGCGGTTTGCCGCGCCTTTGAGGAAGTGCGTAACCAAGCTATCGACGCGGCCGTCTTGGCTGTACGACATCACATCGCTGATTCCGCTCCAGGGATCGGAGGGGGCGATTTCGCCGCGCGGCACCAGCGCCTCACGCGCATAGTCGAAGGCCTCCTGCGTGTTCCAGAACCGTTGGTCGTACATTTGCGAGACCAGCTCGCTGCGCTGCGTTGGGAACGCCTGCCAAGCCAGCTTGAACAGCTTCATCGCTTCGGGCCGCTGCTTGTCGTCGTACATCATGTTGCTGATCAGATTCGTCACCGTCCAATAATTGCCGACGGCTTTCAGGTCGATCTCTTCGAGCAGCTTGACCAGCTCGGCTTCTTTTTTGGCTTGCCGGAAAGTTTGCTCCACCTGCCAATAGTTGTTGGCGAATAGCCGCGGCTCTTTTTTGATCGAAGCCCGGTAATGCTCGATGGCGGCGGAGGGATCGCCCGACTGCGACAACTGCTGCGCCACCTGGTATTGCAGCCGCGCGTCGTCGGGCCGGGCGGCGGCCATCTGCTGATACAGCTCGATGCTCTTTTTGCGATCGCCCGCCGCCTGGTGGTATTCGGCCAGGGTTTGCATGATCTGCACCGAATGCGGCGAGTTTTTGAGCTGCGTCTCGGCCCGCGCGATCATGTCTTTCAATTTGCCGCCGCGGGCCAGCACGCCGATGGCTTGCACGCGGGCGGCGTCGTCGGCCGTTTGCCCCATGTTGGGATCGCGCTGACGCGCCGGCACGCGGCGCAAAATCTGGTGAGCCACCTGGGCGGCCACCTCAGGCTTGCTTTGCGCCTGGTATTGCAGCATCAACGCCACCAAGGCCGCGCTGCGATTGCCCGCCTGCCGCTGGGCGCGGGCCAGCACCGCCTCGGCCAGCTCGTGCATGGCCAACTGCCGCATTTGCGCGGCCAGTTCCACCTGCGTCTCGGCATCGAGCCGCAGGCCAAACAATCGTTCGGCGGCCTGACGCGCCCGTTCGATATCGCCCGAGCGCACCGCCACTCGCAGGGCCAACAGCTCGCGCCGCTGCATGGTCGTCTGGTCGAGCGGCAAAACGCTATCAGCCAGGGCGATCGCGTCGTCCAGGTCGCCATTGGCTTCGCGCAGCTCGGCCAGATCGAGCTTCAGGCCCAGATCTTCGGGCGCCAGCTCGCAGGCGCGGGTGAAGCTGTCCACCGCCTCCGCCGGCGATTCTTCCCACGAGGCGATGTAGGCCAGGGCCAGGGTCGGATAAAGCCGCTCTCCGGCCGGCGAACTGCCGCTGGACCGCTCGCGCAGATGGGCCACCAGGTCGCTCAGCAAGTCGTCTCGCTTGTAAAGTTCATACGCATTGCGCAGCACTTGAATGGCGCTGACGTCGAAGTAGTCGTTCGGCGTGGGAAACGCCAGGCGAATGTTTCGTATGTTCTTGGCGGCGTAAATCGTGTAGTAGGGCGTTTGCGTAGTGGTCGAGCGGCGCGTTGACGATGGGCGACTGGTTTGCCGCTTCTGTTGCAAGGCATAGGCCCCATAGCGGTCGTAGATCTGCAAGACGTCGGGGTGTTGCTTGGCGTCGGCCCGGGCTTTCATCAACTGGCAGATCGCCCCCGCCATACTGGTGGCGTAGTACTGCACCATCGCGGCGCCGCGGCGGTCGGCGGGCTGCCTGGAGAGCTTGTCGATGAGCTCCAACGCGCCGGCCATATCGCCCCGATTGCCGGCCAGGCTCAGCATCGAGGTCATGGTCGCCGCTTGGTCGGCCTTGGCCAACGCCTCTTGATAAACCTGCTGCTCGTCGTCGGCGCGTTTGGCTCGGCGCAACTCGGTAAGCACATTGCTGGTCGCCGCAAAAAGCTCTGGCCGCGTTTGTTGAAGTTTGCGGTACGCGGCCAGCATCCGGTCGAGATCGTCGGCGGGAAGCGACTCGACGTTATCCGTGCCGTCGTCATTGCGAACGACCCGGGTATTAGGAGTGATGGCCCGGTTGCCCAGCGAGGCGAGATACACAAATTGCCCCATCGGGTCGGCGTCTTCGGCCAGCGCTTTGGCGGCGGAGAAAACCGCTGGATAATCTTGGCGGACTGATTGCAAGTAATACCAGTCCCAACGGGCGCGCCCGATCGCGTCGGAGTTTTTTGCTTGCTCCACGCGCTCCAGCTCCGCGCGCTGTTCGGCCAGAAAAGCCTCTTGCTGGTTGTCTTTATCGGCCAACGCCAGCAGCCATGCCAAGGCTGCCATGCGCGCCTGACCGAAATCGTCGGGCATCCAGGCGCGCTGCTGGCTCATCGAATACCGCTGCACCTCTAGTCCGGTGGCGTTGCGAATCTGATATGCCGCTTGCACGCGGTTCTGCACCGGCGGGTTCTGGGCGAACGGCGAGAGCTGCCGCGGACTGGCGGCCGCCGGCTTGCGTGCTTCGCGGGTTTTAAACGCCCTGATGGCCGCGCTGGGCTCGTCGTCATGGAGGCGCAAGGCCAGAATGGCCCGGCAGTGGGCCGCGGCCTCTGCCGGCTTACCGGCGGCCAATGCCACTACTTCGCGATAGAGCGCCTCCCAGTTATTCGGCTGCTCGCGCAAAATGCGTTCGATGATGGCCAGCGCCGTCTCGGTCTTGCCCGATGCCATCAGGCTGTCGATGGCCTTAAAGACCTTGTCCGGATCTTCTTCCTTTTCCGTGAGACGCTGCCAGATCGCGCTGGCCTCGTCGGTTTGGCCGGCCCGCACCAGCAGCATGGCCAGCCGGGTCTCGGCCTCTCGGCTGGGGGCCAGGTTGACCAACTGCTGTTGATGTTTGGCGGCCTCACCCAGGTCGCCCTCGGCTTCCAACAGGGTCGAAAGCTGCTGCAAAAGCTGCGTGTCGCTGGGATTCTGCGACAATAGCCGGGCAAGCTCCTGGCCAGCGGTGCCATAGTCGCCCGCCGCGTGATAGGCCTGCGCGACGCAGATGCTCAGCTCGCGCGATTCCTTCGCCTCGCGCCGCAGCCGTTCGAGTCGTTCGAGCAGCCGGTCAAATTGATTGGTCTGCAAATACAGCTCGGCCAGCCGCGAAACGACGTCGAGCTTCGCTTCCAGTTCGGCGGCCTTTTCAAACGCCCGCCAGTAAAGCGCGATCGCCTCGTCGGTGCGAAAACGTTCGGCAAGCGCCTTGGCCAGCGTGAGCAGCACTTGCGGATCGCTGGAGTTTGCCCGCAATGAGCGCCGCAGCGTTTCCAAACCTTCGTCGCTTTCGCCAAGCTGGAAGCACAGCTCGGCGAAGAATTCGTAATGCTCGGGGTTGCCGGGAGCGGCGGCCAGCAGGTCGCGTCCGGCGGCCAGAGCGGTGTCGCGGCGGCCCAGCCGGGCTTCGAGCTTGGCCACCTCAGTCAAGTAAAGCGTGCGCGAGCGGCGATCGATGGCTGCCAGCTTGCGATAGGTGTTGGCGGCGTCGAGCAGGTTGCCCGCCGCTTCTTCGATGCGCGCGGCGGTGGTCAGCGCCGCCACCGATTTGGCATCCAGCTCCAGCGAATGGTTGATGGCGGCGGTCGCCTCGGTAAACTGCCGCGCGGCCTCGCGCAACCGCGCCAGCCGATACCAATCGGCCGCGCTGGCATGGTCGGTCGCTGCCAGCCGCCCGGCGAGCGCCTCAATCTCGGCCGTCAATCGCTCGGCCGCGTCGAGCACTTTGATTTCGCCCTTGAGCGCTTCTTCGTGCTCTTCGTCGGTTTCGGCCAATTCGGCGGCGCGGGCCAGCTCGGCCAGAGCAGCGTCGTACTGACGGTCCTGCCCGAGCAGATCGGCGTATTTAAGTTGCCGGGCAAAGTCGTCGTTTTCCAGCTCGCAGGCCTCGCTCATGGCCGCGACGGCTTCTTTCAAATAGCCGAAGCCCGACAAGACTTCGGCCAGCCGCGCCAGGTTTTTGGCATTGTGGTTGGGACCCTCGGCGATCGCCCGCCAGGTGGCCAATGCTTCGTCGGCCCGCTTGAGCGTGTGGTAATACTCGCCCAAATACTCGCGGTACTGCGGCGATTGAGCGTCGAGCTCGACGGCCCGGCGATAGTAATCGAGCGCTTCGTCGGGCATCTCGGCGTGGCGGAACAGATCGGCCACCTGCGTGGCGGCCAAGGCGTCGGTGGGGCGCGCTTCGGCGAGCCGCCGCCAGACCTCGGCCGCGGCCCGCTTGCGTTCGGCTTCCTTGCGCGATTGGTCGCGCAAGATAAGCTGGCCCCAATCGCGCAGATAGTCGGGGTTGTTGGGGTCGCTCTTATCGAGCGCTTCGTATTGGGCGATCGCCTCGGGCCAGCGCCGGTCGTAGACCAACTGCTCGATGAACGTCAATCGCAGCTCTTTGCGCGAAGGGGCGAGCTTGATCGCCTTTTCCAGCCAGGTTTGCGCCTCGGGCACGCGGCCTTGCGTGGCCAACGTGTGCGCCAAGCGAGCCATGGCATCGACGTCGTCGCGGTGCTTTTCGAGCCAGGCGACGTAGTATTTGGCCAGGCCGGCCTGATCGTCGCCGCGCAAAAAGGCTTCTTCGATGCGGCGGCGCACCTCGCGATAGAGCCAGCTATCGGGATTGAGCTCGCCCAGCATCTTCTCGAAGTCGCCCAAAGCCTGCTGGGTCTGGCCGAGCTTCAAGGCCAGCTCGCCCGCCTCCATGCGATAGAGCGATTGCCGGTAGCGGTCTTTCGTGGCCTGGGCAAGCTTTTGATAGCGGCGCAGCGCTTCGGCATTCTCGCCTTCTTCGGCCAGCGTGGCGGCGATCTGCTCTTGCACGCGCGCATCGTCGGGAAAGAGTGTTTCGAGCCGCGCCCAAATGGCCAAAGCCTGCTCATTGCGCTGCGCTCGCTGATAGACGCGCCCCAGGGCCTGAAAGACATCAAGCAGCTCGGCCGGCGGCGGCTTCCGCTCGATCGCCCGTTCGAAGGCGGCGGCGGCCGCGTCGGGCTGGCCCACGAGTACTAACGATTGGCCGAGATAGTAGGGCGCCAGGTAGTTTTTGCTTTCGGCCTTTTCGGCTGCTTGAAAGGCGGCGACCGCGGCCGCGTCGTGGCCGCGCTGCGATTCGAGCAGACCCACAATCATCCAGGCTGGCCCGTCGCCGGCGCCTTCGGCAGCGCGGTCGCGATAGCGTTCGACAAGCTGAGGCAGTGTGCCGCGTTCGACGTGATAGCCGTAAATGCGGTCGAGTGCGGTGCCGCGCCGCGGATTCTTTTCGAGTACGGTCAGAAACCGCTCGATGATTTGGCGGTCGCGCGCTTCTTCCGCGTCGTTGGCGTCGGGCGCCGGCGACTGTCCCCCCTGCGACTGTCCCCAACATGTGCCGCTCAGGGCGGCCAGCAACACAGCGAACGCCGCTCCGCGAACGATCGAGCGTCTCATGGCGAATCTCCTC
>DASVHB010000709.1:0-7428 GCA_036379195.1 Pirellulales bacterium | reverse complement strand
GCCAGACGGGCGAACCGGAGCCGGGGTCCGGCTCGGTGATGCTCGTCAGGTTCGCGCCGGTATGAGCCACGGTCCAGAGGTTGCCGGCATAATCGGACACCGACGAGAGCAGCCCGCTGGTGTAGCCCAGGTCGATGGCTCTGGAAAACGGGTTGACGATCGAGGTCAAAAGCCCGCTGTTCCAGTTGTAGGTGGTGGTCGCGCCCGTGCGCAGGACGCTGCTGGTCAAATAGCCGGCGGAGTTGAAGTTGTACGTGGTGCCATCTTTATCGAGCAGTTTCCAGCCGCCGCCGCTGACGCTGGTGAGCGTGTCGAAAGCATAGGGACCATTCGGGCTGGTGTACGCGTCGCCCGTGGCTTGCGTAAAATACCAGCCAAGCCCATCGCCGGTGGTCAGCAACACGCCGGCCGGCACGCCCGAGGCGGTGTTTGGGAAAAGCCGGTACATTCCCGGAATGTCCCAGCCTTTGCCGATCGGACTGGCGGAATTGTTGACCACGTTCACCGCGCCGCTGATGGTGGCGGGCGCCGCCATGTCGGGGCTGGTCACCACCAGCGAATAGGCATAGCGGCCGGTCGCCAGGCCTGAGGTATCGACCTGCATGGCTAGATGAATGTGCGAGTCGCTGCCGTTGAGCGTGCTCATGTTGTAATACACCGGCGGCTGCTGGACGCCGTTGAACGTGAGCGTGGCGGTGATGAGATCGGTCGTCGGGTAGGCGGTCGAGAGCCCCAAATCGGCCTCGACGACGGCGTCGGGCTGGGCCGCCACCGAGTTGTAGGCCAGCGGAACCTTGAACAACTGGTTGGAGACTTGCAGCGTATCGACCGGGATCTTGGTTTGATCGACCGCGGTCAGCACGCTGTATTGGGTAACCAGCGTCACGGTGGCCTGGCTGGCGGCCACTCCGTCGCTGGCCGAGTAAACGAAGCTGTCGCTGCCGACCCAATGCGCGTCGGGCGTGTAGGTGAATGAGCCGTCGGCGTTGAGAGCCAGCGTGCCGTGGCTGGGCCCACTCACCAGGCTGGCGGAGAGCGCGTCGCCGTCGGGATCGCCGTCGTTGGCCAGCACGCCCGTGGCCGCCGTGGTGTTGAACGGCTGGTCGTTGGGCAACGCATAGCTGTCATTGATGGCGGCGGGCGCCTGATTCGTCACCGAGACGTTGACGGTGGCCGGGCTGCTGTATTGCGAGCCGTTGTAAGCTTCGTAGGTGAAGCTGTCGCTGCCGGTGTAGTGCGTGGCGGGCGTGTAGGCCAGCGAACCGTCGCTGTTGAGCGTGACGCTGCCGTGGCTCGGGTTCGTTTCGAGCACGGCGCTCAGGTGCAAGTGGTTGGGGTCATTGTCGTTGGCCAGCACGCCGGGGGCGTTTTCGCTGAAGGTGCGGTCGTGTAGGGCGTTGAAGCTGTCGCCCGCCGCCTGTGGTTGCCCGCCGGAGAACGAGAGGCTGACGGTGGCGACGTTGCTGTACTGCGAGCCGTCGTAATCCTTGTAGGAGAACGAGTCGCCCATGGCCATCATGGTGTTGGTGTAGGTGAACGAGCCGTCGCTGTTGAGCGTGAGTGTTCCCGCGTTGGGTCCGCTGACCAGGATGGCCGAGAGCGAGTTGCCGACGTCGTTGGCGAGCACGCCGGCATAAGCGGGAATGGTGAGCGAAGCGTTGTGCGAGGTGTAGTAGGTGTCGCCGTTGGCCGTGATCGAGAGCATTTCGCGGCGCTCGAGGCACTCCAGCAGCGGGTGCCGGACCATCAGCGCCGCGCGAGCGCGATGGTGGTCGAAGCCCGCGAACATCGCTCCCAGCAATCGCCCTCGAAGCGTTTGACGAGGCGAGCCGCCACTAGATCGGCGCGAACGAGCCGGTCGCCGCCGCGGCGACCAGCCGAAAAAGCCAAACACCGTTTCACAGGTTCGGCGGAACGACTGGGCGGCGCGTTTGCTTGCGCAGCGACGGCGCAGACTTGGTAGCTTCGGGTACGGCATCGTCGGGCCCTCCATGGAATTGCCCGCTTCGGCGGCGCGATGAAATTTTCGCGGCGCGTCGGCGGACGAGCGATGGTCTGTTGCGATCGCCCCGCGGCGGCGAGCGTCGGTTGCCTCAAACCGCACGCTCGCCCTCTACCTATATAACCGTAAAACCGTCCACCTCGGAACGAACGGCCGTCGGACGTATGTTTGACTTATGAACGAAGGAGGGCTGATTCGCGCGGTCGCAGTCGCTTGCGATGCAAATGGTTGCGCGGCGCCTATGAATACCGCTTGGTCGCGTAAGTTGCCGGCGAAAATTTTTTTCGCGTGGCACAAACCCACCTATAATCGGGGTGGTCCGTATTCGCTCGGGACGACCTCCCGAAAGACCAAAAGAACGGCCCAAGGCCGGATGCCAGCGGGGCGCCAGGGCGCCAGGGCGCCAACGACGCATGTGTAGGTCTTGGCCCGAATGCGTGAATCTGTTACGTTTCTGCTCAAATTCTCTCTTGCCCGCGGATGATTCACGGATGAACAACTTTGGCAGGGCGTTGCGATTGTCGCTGCGGTACCCGTATACCCTGGCGGCTTCGGTCGCGTGCGCCGTGGCGGTGGCGGTGTTTTGGGGCGGCAACATTAGCGCCGTCTATCCCTTGGTAGAAGTGACCACCAAGGGCCGTTCGCTGCAAGTCTGGGCGGCGGAAGGCATCTCCAACACCACCAAGCGCGCCGCCGAATTGCGCGCCGATCTAGCCAAACTTGATCGCCAGTTGGCCGGCCATGATGAAAACGCCGACCTGCTGCCACAAAAAAACCATCTGCTCAGCCAACTGCACGACCAGGAACGTGAGCAGGCGCGCTTCCAGTGGCTGCTGAAATACGTGATCGATCCGTTCCTGCCCGACGATCCATTCTTGACCTTGACCCTGGTGGTGGGCCTGCTGCTGGCCGGCACGGTCATCAAAAGCCTGTTTTTTGTGTTCCACCAGATTCTGGTCGCCCGGCTCTCGCAGCACGTGACATTCCAGTTGCGCAAGCAGTTTTACCGCCGCACGCTGCGGCTCGATCTGGCCACGTTCAGCAACGAGGGCAGCAGCGAGCTGATGAGCCGCTTCACCTACGACATGGAAAGCCTGTCGCACGGTATGAACGACTTTTTCGGCAAGCTGATTCGCGAGCCGCTGAAAATGCTCACCTGCCTGGTGGGCGCGGCTTGCGTTTGCTGGCAACTGTTGCTGCTGTCGCTGGTGCTGGCGCCGCTCTCTGCCCTGATGATTCGCGGCCTGGCCAAAAGCCTGAAACGGGCCAACCGCAAGGCCATGGAAGAAATGTCGCAGATTTACAACATCCTGGAAGAGACGTTTCAAGGCATCAAGGTGGTCAAAGCGTTTACGATGGAGCGCAGCGAACGCTGGCGATTTCACCTGGTGGGCAAGAAGTATCTGCACAAGGCGATGCGCATCGCCCGCTACGATTCGCTCACCCGCCCGGTGACCGAGGTGATGGGCATCACCACCGTTTGCGTCGCGCTGTTGGCGGGCGCCTACCTGGTGCTCAACAAGCGTACTGACTTGTTCGGCATTCCCATGTGCCGGCAGCCGCTCAGCTTCGAGGCCATCATGCTCTTTTACGGGCTGTTGGCCGGCGTGAGCGACCCGGCCCGCAAGCTTTCGGAGGTTTTCAGCCGCATCCAACGGGCGGCGGCGGCCAGCGATCGCATTTATCAACTGCTCGACCGCGAGCCGCAGATTGTCGATCCGCCGCATCCCAAGCCGCTGCACCGTCACCGCCGCGAGCTGGCGTTCGAGAACGTCAACTTTCATTACCAGCCCTCGCAACCGGTGCTGCTGGGCGTGAACCTGCGGATCGCGTTCGGTGAGAGCATCGCCATTGTGGGTCCCAACGGCTGCGGCAAGAGCACGCTGGCCAATCTGATTCCGCGATTCTTCGATCCGGTGTCTGGCTGCGTGCGGCTCGATGGCGTCGACCTGCGCGACGCGCGGCTGCAAGATTTGCGAGGTCAAATCGGCATCGTCACGCAAGAAACGCTGCTGTTCGACGATACCGTCTTCAACAACATCCGCTATGGCTGCCCCTGGGCCACGCGCGAAGAGGTGCTGCGGGCCGCCGAGCGCGCCCACGCCCACCGCTTTATCGAAGAAAAGCTCGAGGCCGGCTATCAGACTTGCGTCGGGCAGCGCGGCAGCCTGCTTTCGGGCGGCCAGCGCCAGCGTGTCGCCCTGGCCCGCGCCATTCTGCGCGACCCGCCGCTGTTGATCTTGGACGAAGCCACCAGCCAGGTCGACCTGGAAAGCGAGCAGGTCATCCACCAGGTGCTCGAACAGTTCACCCGCAACCGCACCACCGTGTTAATCACGCATCGCATGGGCACGCTGACGCTGGCCGACCGGATTGTGGTGATGGAGGCCGGGCGGATCATCGACGTCGGCTCGCACGACGAGTTGCTACGCCGCTGCTCGCTCTATGGCCGGCTGCACGACATTCAGTTCAAGGAAATCGCCTAGCTCAGCGCATTGTCGCCTTTCGCTCCGCGAAAGCAACGTTGCTTGCGGAGAGAGAAGTTCCGGCCTTTCGCGGTGAAGCGCTGCCGGGGCATCGGCCAGCCTCTGCCCCAGCCACCAGGCCCGGAACGGAGTCCGTTCCCTACAGACCCGCAAGATGTTAACCTTGCGACATGGTAACAAGCACCCAGCAAAACATCTTGACCGTCGACGCCGAAGCGGTCGTGGTCGGCGTCTTTTCAGACAGCGGCATGACCAATCCGGCGATGGCGATCGACCGGGCCGGCGGCGGCCTATTGGCAAGGCTGATCGAAAGCAAAGAAGTTGCCGGCAAGCCGTATGAACTGACGTCGCTGTGGTCGCCGCCCGGACTGAAGGCGCCGCTGGCGCTGGTCGTGGGTCTGGGCGAGCAAGCCAGGTTCGACCAAGGCATGGCCTATCGCGCGGCGGCGGCCGCCGCGCGGCAGCTCGCCGGGCGTCAGCGAGGGCGTGTGGCCTTCTATCTGCCGGGCGGTCCTAACGGCGAGTTCACAGCCAGCGGCATCTCCGGCGCCCTGGTTGGTTGCCAGGGCCAGGATCTGTACCGCGCCGAAAAGAAGCGGCACCCGATTGGCGAAATCGCCTGGGCCGAGGCCAGTGATGCGGCGCTGGCGGCGGGCAACATCATCGGCGAAAACATCAATCTGGCTCGCCTCCTGGTGAATGAACCGCCGCAAGAAATCTTCCCCGCCTCATTCACCGCCCGGGCAGCCGAAATCGCCCAGGAGTGCGGTTTGGAGATCGAGATCTGGGATCAAGACCGCCTGGAGCGCGAGCGCTGCGGTTCGCTGTTGGCCGTCGCTCAAGGCTCCGTCAGGCCGCCCCGGCTGGTGATGCTGCGGCACAGCGGAGGCCGCCCTGACCAGCGCCCCTTGGCGTTCATCGGCAAAGGCGTGACGTTCGATTCCGGCGGGCTGTCGCTCAAGCCCAGCGACTCGATGAAGACGATGAAGTGCGATATGGCCGGGGCCGCCACGGTGCTGGCCGCCTTGACTGCCATCTCTCGATTGAAACTTCCGGTGAACGTCGTGGGCATTGCCGGGCTGGTGGAAAACATGCCCAGTGGCTCGGCGATGAAGCTGGGCGACGTGCTCACTGCCCGCAACGGCAAAACGATCGAAGTGCAAAATACCGACGCCGAGGGCCGGCTAGTGCTGGCCGACGTGCTCGACGTGGCCTTGGGCCTGAAGCCGAGCAAAATGGTCGACCTGGCCACGCTCACCGGCGCCTGCGTGGTGGCGCTGGGCGTTGATGTGGCGGGGGCGATGACCAATCGGCAGGCCTGGTGCGACGAAGTGCTGGCGGCCGCGCGTACCTGCGGCGAGCCGCTCTGGCAGTTGCCGATGTTCGCCGAATATCGCGACGACATCCGCAGCGAGGTGGCCGACATTCGCAACACCGGCGACGGCCGCTGGGCAGGCGCCATCGCGGGCGGAAAGTTTCTGGAAGAATTCGTCGGCGATGTGCCCTGGGTGCATTTGGACATCGCCGGCCCGGCTTTTTACGACAAGCCCAAACCCTGGCTCGACGCCGGCGGCAGCGGCATGTTTGTCCGCACGCTGGTGGAATTAGCCCGGACGCACTCGGGAAATTAACCTAAATGACCTTGCACGATCATGGGAACACGGAACGCCACAGAGGGCGTTCCCTACAGATTGCTGGCTTCCCATGATCGTTGCAAGGTCATTTAGCCCGGCGTCTCCACGGTCGCGACAGCGTGGGGCATGGCAGCCCGGCGCTGATGTCCAGTATCGGTTAATGGTTTAGAATAAACTCGTTCGTATTCAGCAGCGCCCACCAGATGTCTTGCATCGCCTGGGCGGGATCGCCGCCGCGGGCCAGGAAGAGCTGATTGGCAATCGCCATCTCTTGCTTGGTTGGCTTGCGGGCCAGCGCCGCCAAATAGAGATAATCGACCCGATCTTGCGGCCGGCGGGCGCCGGTGGCCAGCTTGTAGAGAAACCCGCCTTGGTCAAGGCTGGTGGCCTTTTTGATCAGGTCGCCGTTGAACATCATCAACGTCTGCGGAATCGTGCCGTTGAAGGTGGTCGTCTCGTCCCCCTCGTCGGTGCCAAATGCAATGGTGAACTGCCGCAGCCAGTCGCCCTTGGTCTTTTCCTGCTCCTCGTAGCTGCCCTTGGTCTTGTGCGCCTCGGTCGCCACCAGCAGCGATTCGTACAACTCTTCGGCCTGCATTTGCCGCACATAAAAATGACTGAAGAGAGGCTTCACGCCCTGACTCGGATCGTCGAGCTTGTTCTTGGCCGTGCGGCCGCCGTACTTGCTTGATAGCGAGTACGGCTCGCTCAGGGTGATCCAGCGGATGAGCCGCCGCAGATCATGCCCCTGCGCGGCAAACTGCTTTCCAAGATAATCGAGCAGTTCGGGATGCGAGGGCGGATTGTGCGGACCCAAGTCGTCGATCGGTTTGGTGAAGCCATAGCCCAGAAAATGCCCCCACATCCGATTGACAATCGCTTTGCCCAGATACTCCGACTTCGTGACGAGTTTGGCGAGTTCGAGCCGGCGGTTCACCTCGTCCGAGTATCCGCTGGGGTTGACCTTGGTGCCGTCGACAAAGGTGGGATAGGCCACCACCAGCGTGCCGTTGCGCATCTCGAAGTAAATCTCAGCCTCGCGCGGGTCGCCGCCCTCGCCCGGAAAATCTTCATTCTCCAGCCGCACGGCCACAATCTCTCGCCCCTGGAAGGTTCGCAGCGCCTTGGTCTGGCGGAAGAAGGCGTTCATGCCCCAGAACTGGTCTTGCTTCCAGTCGTTGAAGGGGTGGTTGTGGCACTGCGTACACTGCACTTGCAGCCCGAGAAAATAGCGGGCCGTTTTTGCGGTGGCCGTGGTGGCGTTTTCTTGCAGGTTGTCGAGCACAAAGTTGACCGCGCCGTTGTA
>DASVHB010000708.1:0-13072 GCA_036379195.1 Pirellulales bacterium | reverse complement strand
AGTTGCTCGGCGACGGCGCCGAGCGCATCGGCTTTGCCAAAGGTCTTTACTTCGGCCGCCACTTGGGTCGCAAGCTGCTGCCCTATCCCGATCTGACCGCCGACCAGGCCACCACCGACCTGGTGGAACCATTGCGGCGGTTTTGCGCCGAGCAGATCGACCCG
Organism: Pirellulales bacterium; assembly: GCA_036379195.1. GTDB lineage: Bacteria > Planctomycetota > Planctomycetia > Pirellulales > JAICIG01 > JAICLL01. The sequence goes on along the minus strand of DASVHB010000708.1, from coordinate 12,908 downwards.
GTGGCGATCGACCGCGAGCAAAAAATTCCCGATGCGGTGGTGCAAGGTCTCGGGCGGCTGGGTGTGTTGGGGGCCTGCTTGCCGCGGCGATGCGGCGGGCTGGAGATGACCCAGACTTCGTATTGCCGTCTGCTGGAAGTGCTGGGCGGACATTGCGCCAGCACGGCGTTGTTTGTCAACGCGCATCACTCGATCGGGCCGCGGGCCTTGGTGCTGTTTGGCACGCCGGCGCAGCAAGAACGCTGGCTGCCAAAGCTGGCCAGCGGCGAATGGCTCAGCGCTTTCGCACTCACCGAGCCCGAGGCCGGCAGCGACGCCGCCAACGTGCAAACCTCGGCCACACCCACGCCCGACGGCAGCGGCTACCGGTTGAACGGTGAAAAGCGCTGGATCACCAACGGCTCGCTGGCCCAGGTGCTGACGGTGATGGCCCGCACGCCGGTGCCGCACAGCAGCGAAACGCGGATCACGGCGTTCATCGTCACGCCCGACATGCCCGGCTTCGAGGTGGTCGAGGCGCGGATGCCCAAATGCGGCGTGCGTGGCACGGCCACCTCGCGGCTGGCCTTCCAAGACATGTTCGTTCCGCGCGAAAACATCTTGGGTCAGCTTGGCAAGGGGCTGCGCGTGGCGCTGACGGTGCTCGACTTTGGCCGGACCACGTTCGGAGCAAGCTGCACCGGCGCCGCCAAGTTTTGCCTCTCTCGCGCCTCGCGGCACGCCGCAACCCGCGTGCAATTCGGCGAGACGCTCGGCACGTTCGAGCTTGTTAAAGAAAAGCTGGCCTATATGCAGGCGGGCGTGTTTGCCATGGAGGCCGTCACTTATCAGACCGCGGCTCTCATCGACTCGGGCGCCGAAGACTACATGCTCGAAACCGCCATGCTCAAGGTCTTCGCCACCGATGTGCTCTGGCGGATCGTTAACGACACCATCCAAATCTTCGGCGGCAAAGCTTACTTCACCGATGAGCCTTACGAACGCATGATGCGCGACGCCCGCATCAACATGATCGGCGAGGGGGCCAACGACGTGCTGCGGGCGTTCGTGGCGCTGGTGGGCATGCGCGACGTCGGCCTCGAGCTGAAAGGCGTGTTGGAGGCGATCATGAATCCGTTTGCCAATCTGGGCAAGCTCGGCGGCTTTGCCTCGCGGCGGATTGGCTCGATGTTCAGCCCGCCGAATGTCGAAGTCCGCAGCGAGAAGCTATCGGGCGAGGCCGCCGAGCTGGGCCGGGCCATCAGCGCGCTGGGCGCGAACGTCGAGCGGCTGCTGCGGCGCTATCAAGAGTCGATCATGGACCGGCAATACCAGCTTGGCCGCGTGGCCGACGCGGTGATCGAACTGTATGTGTCGAGCTGCGTGCTGTCGCGGCTTGACGGGCTGATGCGCGATCCACACTTGGACGAGAACCAGCGGTCCGCCGGGCTTCGCACCGGGCGCTATTATCTCATGACGGCGAACCGCCGCATTCACCGCAGTCTGGCCGAGCTGTGGGACAATGACGACGACGAAACGACCAAGGTGGCCAATCTCGCGCTGGCCGCCGCGCAGGGTCATTAACTAAATGACCTTGCACGATCTTCCGTTGCCATGATTTGCGCCGGCCGCTTGATCGTCGCTCTGGCGGCGGTTAGGCTTGTCCTGCCGGGAAACCAGGAGCCAAATCATGTCGCTCGCGGCGTTCGTTCTTCTAAGTGCGTCTCTCGGCGCCGGCACCGACGATGTGCCGGCGGTGGTCGGTACCGTCGTCGATGCTCAGAACCGGCCGATCGCCGGGGCCGATGTCTATCTGTTCGATGGTCCTCCGCTCGGACGCGCGGCATTATTTGGCTTGGGGGGCAAGACACGCCAGCCGCCGTTCCTCTTCGCGCACGTGGAAACCACCGATACCGGTGAATTCGCGGTTGCCCTGCCGGTCGACGCGCCGCCGCCTCACGGACGCGCCCCTACCTGGCTGGCTCTGGCCATTCACAAGCGAGGGCTGGCGGTGAAGACGCGATTGATCGAACGCGAATGGCCGGCCTGCGCAGCGCCCATCCGCCTCGTCCTTGCCACCGTGCACGATAATCGCGTGCGGGTGCGGTCACCTGCTGATAATCCGGTGCCTGAAGCCCTATTGCGGGTCGATCAGATTGATGGCATACCGCTGCCCGACGAGTTAAGCGCGAGACTTGCCGCCGAGAGCGATACATCAGGCGAGGCGGAGTTGCCCGATGTAGCCGGTGAAGATTTACGCACGATTTATATCGAAGCCAAGCAGTTCGGTGCTCAATGGGCCGCGATGGGCAGGCCATCGGCCGGCGGTGTAAATACAGTGATCTTATCGCCGGTCGGGGCGATCAACGGTCAACTCATCGATGACGAGGGCGCGGCATTGCCTTTGAAGCGAGTCCGCCTGGCTACGTGGGTCGAGCCGCGCGACGAGCTGGCCGGCGGCGGCGTAACCGACGTGATTACTGACACAGAGGGGCGGTTCAATGTGCCAGTGATCGCCGCCGGCGTGTTGCAACTGGCGGCGGAGCTCCCACAAGATTCACCGCTGTTAAGTACATATCAGGGAACGCAACAGATTGAGGCGGGCATTAGCAACGGCGTAAACATACGATTCAAACGCGGTGTCCATATTCATGGTACGGTAATCGATCAGTCCGATCGGCGTCCCATTGCGGGCGCCATCGTTTCGCTGGGACTGACCCCCGACGCTCCGCGGCTGGAGTGCAATGAAGCGGGCGAATACTCCGGGTATGTCTTGCCTGGATTGACCTATTTGACGTTTGCCCGATTGCCGCCCAGCTATTACCTACCTAACGCGCGAGTCCCGCTGGAGACGGTGCGCGACGACGCCAAGGAAATGACATTCAAGCCGTTGGTGGCTGCGGCCGGCGCGACCCTGATCGGCCGTGTGGTCGATGCCGCCGGTCAGCCAGTTCCCGACGCGGAATTGATCGGAGCGTGTCACTGGTCGGATTTCGACAGTGACCGCTCGGTTTACGCCCGCAGCGATCGTGACGGCAACTTTATGCTGCCGAATGTAACGACTGACACTAACATAAGAATCATGGCTTATAGTGCCGCCGGCGTCTCAACGAAGCCCGTGATCGGCAACGCACGCGATCCCGATCCGATCACCATCACGGTTGTCCCCGAGGCCGCCATTTCGTTATCAGGGCGAGTGACTGACGTCGGTGGCCGGCCCATTGCCAATGCCGCCGTCCGCGTGCTTCCTGTTCGCGTTGACCAAAATCGACGTGCGATCGAAGAGACCTTTGTTGCGTTCAACGGTGCGGAGCGGCTTTATACTGACGCCGAGGGGCGGTTCGCCACGCCCAAGCAGCTTCGGCCCGACCGCGGCTATCGCATCGAGGTTGATGCGCGCGGCATGTCGCCGGTCCGCACAGAACCGATTGAACCGGCCATCTGGCAGGTCACCGGTTTTGGCGAAATCATGGTCGCGCCGACCCCGCGGCTACGGGCGGTCGCCGGGCTAGTAGTCGATGAATCTGGCCGACCCGTGGCCGGAGCGCTCGTGAGGCAGTCGGGCGATGGACCGCGCCGCACACGCGCGACGTGCGATACGGACGGACGTTTTTCGATCGACGGCATTTACGAAGGACCGGCATGGTTGCTTGTCGGCCATGACGGCATCCCGTTGCAGGCGGAACGCATCGATGGCGAGGCGCACGATGTGCGCCTTGTGCTGCGCAACCGAGCTGTCTCTTCGCGTCACGGCACAACGACGGCACCATCAATCGACGCCGCCGAAGACGATGTCCGGCGTTCGCTGTTTGCCGAGATCCGTGAACGACTCCTGCGGGGAAGCTCATCGGACCGGCAATGGGTCGCGATCACCGAATTCCTGCTCGATGGCAAACTTCCTGATGATCATCCACGCGAAGTCCAGATGCGCGTCGGCTTTGCTCTTGGCCGTAGCGGGGTGACTTGCGAACAGGCCATCGAGCTGGCTCAGTCGACAGAGGACATGAGTGAGCGCTGCTCCCTCTACCTGGCCGCCTTCGGCGCCATCGGCAGCGCACCCGACCAGCAGCGTGATGCTCTGGCCGAGGCGTTGCTGGCCGCACGTGCAATCAACGATCCGCCGCTGCGAATTCCACTGCTCGGCGAAATCGGCGAGCGGTTTTTCGATCATGGTAATCGCGAAGTTGGTACGGCTGTCGTGCGCGAGGCTCGTGATCAGTTACTTGCGGCTGGCGAGGCGGGCGTTCCGAATCTTGAGTTATGGCAAGGAAAATTTGCCGCCGCGCTGGCCTACCTCGATGTGCCGGCCGCGTATGCCTTAGCCGAAAAGACACGCAAGCCACAGCGCGATTGGTTCCTGGCCGATATGGCCCGCAGCCTCGCAGGCGAAAACCCTGCCGAAGCCGAGCGGGCGCTCGATCGGATGGAAATGGCAAACCTCCGGTACGCCTATGGCGCGGGCACGGTGCATCGCATGGCCGCGGTCGACTCGGAACGGGCCGCGCGAATCGCGCGGCGGTTTGAGATGCCTAGCTCGCGCGCGTACGGGCTAGGGCTGGTCGCCGAAGCGCAGGCGACTATCCATCGACAGTTTGCGGAGAACCTGGTCGAGGAAGCTTATGGCATCCTCGAGCAATCGCTGGCTGATGGAACGGCCGACACCAGGCAAAGCACTTGTGGGACAGCCGCGGCGTTGCTGGTGATTGTCAACCGCGTAATTCCCGTGATGTTCGATCATTATCTGGCTCGAGCGCTGGCGATGCGTCCGCCCCGGCCGGCGCGTGGCGATCCGGGCGCTTGGTACGAAGCAGAGATTGCTCAGATGGCGTTGGCCATTGCCCCGTTCGATCGCCAAACGGCCCGCGCGCTGTTGGAGCCGCTGGCGCCGCGAATTCGCACCTTGTCGGCGGTCGGAGAACAATATGCATCGCCGGGCCAAATCTGGGCAGCGTTTGCGCTGACCGATCCTCGGTGGGCGCAAGAGCTAATCAACCTGATTCCGGACGCTCCGCCCGAAGTTGTCATCAGCCCGCGGGCTACCGCCGCCCGACACGTCGTCCGGGCTCTGATCGATCGCGGCGCCCGCCGCTGGCCGACTGTCTACCGGCAATACCTGCACGCGCGACACCCCGATACACCGGTTCGCGAACGCTAAGCTCAGGCAAGTCGATGCGCCGATGCGCACCGCGGTGCGCATCGTACATCCTATGAGGGGAATGCTAGGCAAACTCGGCAAGCTGCGCCGATTGGTTGTCACGCCACCCGCGTTCATGCCCCGGCAGATTCTGCCGATGTAAGAAAGGTGGTGAAATCGCCTCTCCCGGAATCATTGCCAATGTTTGCGCGTCGGGCAGGTTTTTGCTGGATTGCCACGGCTGAATTCCGCCGAATTCGCTGGACGCTCTCCCTGGCACTGCTGGCGGTGAGCACCTTAGTAAGCTGCCGGGCGCGGCAACAAGTCGCAAAGCCGCGTTCACTTCCCATCACTCTCGCCAGCCAAAACCGCCCGGCTGTAAACCAATCGGCGCCAAACAGCGTTGCGCAAAGCAGCATGGCGCCCATGATCGAGCCGGTAGGGTCGAACCAACTGGCGTCGTCGCGGCGCAACGCGGGCGATGCCGGCCCGCCTGCCGCGCCAGGACGCGCATCGCAACCGTTGACCCCAGCCGCCGAAAGTTTGACAGCCGCCGGAAGTTTGGCGACCTTCGTCCCCAATGCTCCACCGGCCGCGGCGCCGCCAAGCTCCGCCCCGGCAGACGGTGCGGCGCCCGTTGCCACCGTCGGATTTCGACCGTCGAACCACGAGCTGGCCGCGCACCCGTCGCGTTCGCTTGCCAACACGGCAGGCTTGGAAAGCGGCCCGCCGTTCCAGCAAGCCGGCATGCCGGCGCAACTTACGCTGGCCGCGGCGCTGGAAACCTCGCTCGAGCAAAACCCCGACCTGCTCGCCTTGCGCGAGACCGAGGGAGTGAGCCGCGCGGTGCTGGGCGTGGCGCGTGCGTTCCCGTTTAATCCGTTCTTCCAGTTCCAGGCGACGCCCGTCGAGCAGGCGCCGGCCGCCGCCAAGCAGGCCGAGGCGAACGCGGCTCAAAAGATCTATCAGTACTACCTGGTGATGCAAACCTTTGAGCTGGCCCATCAGCGGCAGCACCGCACGAGCATCGCCGAAGCCCAGTTGCGGGCGGTGCGGTGGAATGTGTACCAGGCCGAGCTGCTCAACCTATCGCAGACTGAGCAGTTTTTTTTCACGGCGTTGTACCAGCGCGGCCTGCGCGAATTGGCGCGGGCCACCGCCGACTTGAGCGGCCAGCTTTTGCAGATCACCGAGCGGCAGTTCGCCGCCGGCCACGCCGCCGCCAGCGACGTGGCCACCATTCGCATGGACGCGCGTTCGATGCGCCAGCAAGCCCGGCTGGCCGAAACCAATTATCAAACGGCGCTGCTGGCGTTGCGGCGGCAACTGAACCTGCCGATCGACTTTGCCTTCGAGCCGGTCGGCGAGCTGGCCGCCCTCGAATGGCTGCCCATCAACGCGCAGACGCTGGGCCGCGTGCCGGCATTGCAACGCGCCATCGCGCAGCAAGACAATCGCGAGGCCATCGTGCGCGAGCTGGCCTCGGGCCGGCCCGATGTGCGCGCCGCCGCCTCGACCATGTCGGCCGCGCAGGCCAACGTGCGGCTGGCCCAATCGAGCCGCGTGCCCAACCTGATCATCGGCCCCTATTACCAGTCGGACGATTTCGGCATCAAGTATTTTGGCTTCCGCGGCCAGGTCGACGTGCCCGTGGCCAACACCGGCAAGCCGCTGGTGCGTCAGCGCCGGGCGGAGCTGCGGCTGCAGCAAGTCACCGCGCGGCAACTGCGGGCCCGGGCCGAGATCGAGGTGCGCACCGCCATCGACCGTTACGAGCGAGCACGGCAGTTGGCCGCCGAGTCGGCGCTCGACTTGGGCGACGGGCTGCCGGTCGAAATGGCGCGGCTCGAGCGGCAGTTTCAGGAGGGCGAGGTCGACGTCATGCGGATCTTCACCGCCCGCACCAGCCTGTTGCAGTTGAAGCGTGCGCACCTCGACACGCTCAACGAGCTGGCGCTGGCGTCGGCGGTGGTGACGGCGGCCACCGGATTGCCGCCCGACGTGCTCATTCGTCCCGCCGCGCAGCCGCTTCCGCCGCCGGTTCCTCCCTTGCCGCCGCCTGCCGAACCGATCGGCCCGGGCAACGCAGTCGGACAATAACCGCTACTTTTTGCGATCGCGCTGCAGCAGCAAGTCGAGGCGAAGCTTCACATCCTTCAATCGCTCAATTTTGAATCGCTGCCGAGTGAATTCGACTTTCTCGATGGCCTTTACATCGTCGAGCGGTTTGCTAACGCGAAGGGTCAGCCAAACACCAGGCCGCGGCCCAATCTTCGTCACATACGATCCGGCGAGTGGCGTTTCTTCGCCACGGAGCCTGACGATCGCCTCGTACGAAATCAAGCTGTCCGGCGACTCGTTTTCCACCTCAAACACCGCCGCCGTCAAATGCGCCCGCCGCTCGCCGTTTCGGTCGAAATCAATACCGCGATCCTCGCTCAAAACGACGGGATGCGGGATACTGAATCAACCGCCACGTTGGTGGCTCAAGAACCACTTATATAGCTCGGGGTTGTTGTAGGTTTCGGTCCACGAGTCGTGCCCGGCTTCGGGGTACACGGTGAACTTCAGGCTCTTGTCGGTGGCGCCAGCCGCTTTGAGCGCGTCGACCATGTCTTGCGAACGTTGCAAGGGCACGGCCTGGTCTTTCGCGCCGTGGAAGACCCAAATCGGCAGGTCTTTGAGCTTCTTCGCGTCGGCCGGATTGCCGCCGCCGCAAATCGGGGCGATCGCCGCGAACGTTTCGGGATAGGCCGCCGCCAGCGACCAGGTGCCAAAGCCGCCCATGCTCAGGCCGGTCAGATACACGCGGTTGCGATCGACGCGGTAATCGGCAAGCACTTCGTCGAGCAGGCCCTTCAGCGCATCGACATTCCAACCGCGACCGGGGCTTTGCGGCGAAACCAGGATGAACGGAAAATCGTGCTTCGTTTCCACGATCTTCGGCGGGCCGTGAATCTTGACCTTGTTCAAGTCGTCGCCCGATTCGCCCGCCCCGTGCAAAAACAGAATCAGCGGCCACTTCTTGTCGCCCTCGCCGTAGCCTTCGGGCAGGAACAACAGATAGTTGAGCTTGACCTTCACGGTGATCTCCTTCTCAAAGTGCTTTTCCTGCTGCGCCGCGGCGGCGGGCCTCGACGACGACCAACCAAAACCAAGTAGCGCAAGGGCAAAACAAGCAATCCAAACGCGTCGTTGCCAGGTCGAAAGGTGCCGCATGGAAGAATTCTCCAGCATTCAAAGGGTGATGGATGCGAGCCGAGATCAAAACGATTCTAATCGCCGGCCCACGACATGTCTGTAGGCCAGCCGAAAGCCGCCGGCTTTGAATTGGTCTACCCGGCTGTTGCCCGTTCGTGGTAAAGAACAGTCGTAAACGCACTCCTACTGCCAGCATCTCGTGGAACGATCGCTCGAAGCTCGTGGTGATTTAGTGGCGCCGCCGGCCATCTTGTTACTCGCCGGCGCGCTGGCGATGGTCGCCGCCTATCACGCCTGCCGCGTTTTCGAGCTGGGCCACAAAAGCTACGGCGAGGCGCCGATTCTGGCCCTGACCGAGCGAATGGCGGCCGAGCCACCCTCGGCCGCTTGGCGCACCGGCCCTCCCTATACGCTGAGCTGCTATGGTCCGGCTTTTTACTGGGCCAGCGGCGCCGTCGCGCAACTGGGCGGATGGCGGCATAGCATCGTGCCAGGCCGGCTGGTGAGCGTCGCCGCCGCGCTGTTCGTGGCGGCGTTGATTGCCGTCGCCGCCGGCGGCGGCGCGCGGCACGTCGAGGTCGGCTTGGCCGGCGCGTTGATCTTCCTTGTTTCCGGCCCGGTCAGCGAATGGTTGCCCTACGCCCGAGTCGACCTGCTGGCGCTGGCTTTCGCGGCGATTGCCTATGTTGCCGCGCAGCGTGGTTGGGGCGGCGCGGCGCTGCCGGCGATTGCCGTCGTGGCCGGCTCGTTGGCCAAGCCCACCATCGCGTTGGCCGCCGCGCCCATCACGCTTCATCTGCTGCTGAATCGGCAATCGCGCAAGGCGCTGTGGTTTGCCGTGCTGGTGGTCGGCCTAGGCGCCGCGAGCTGGGCGACCGTCGAGTGGACCAGCGACGGCTACTTCTTATCGGCGGTGCTTTCCGGAAATCGCAATCCGCTGTCGCTCTGGCGCGGCTACCGTTTCGGCTATGAGTTTCTCGGCAGCCCGTTGGGAGTCGGCGCGTGCGTCACCTCGATCGGTTTGTGGATTGTTTCGCCCCAGGAGTTTCGTCGGTCGCTTTTTTCTCTGGGCTTTCTGGTGAGCACGGCGATAGCGACCGTGCTGGTGTGCAAACGTGGCTCGGACCTCAACTATTTTCTTGAGCCGGCCATGCTGGGCAGCCTGGCCATCGCGGTCGATGGCGTTCCGCGGCTGTATGCCGCCGACGCGCGCCGAGCCAACCTGGCCCTGCTATTTCTGACGATCATCTTGGCCGCGCCGGTACTGCGCGAGTTCCGCAAAAACGACGCGCTGCGCCAGGCCGCCGCACCGCTGCGCCAGGCCGTAGGGTGGGCCGAGCGCAGCGAGTCCCACCATGCCGCCAGTCATTCTTTGCCGCGCGCGCATTTCGAAGCGGTCAGTCGATTGCTTGCCGGCGAACCGGCGCACGTGGGCATCTTGGCCGACGGGCAGTGTGTCGATATGGTTTTGGCAGCCGGGTGCCAACCCTGGGTCAACGACTCCTATCTCTACATGTTGCTGACGGGCAACGGCACGCTCGATTCGACCGAGCTGATCGAGCAGGTTCGCCTCGGGCACATCGGCTGGTTGTTTTTGCACCAGCCGCTAGAGGCCCACTTGCAGTCGGTGGCGCACCACTCGAACCTCTGGCCGCCCGAAGTGCTGCGCTGCCTGGCCGAGTCGTTTGAACCATTACCAGCGCCCGAGGGGCTGTTCGCCTATCGCCGAGCTCAACGCGCTTCTGCGAAGCCGGAGCCGGAGCCGCGATGACTGCCGATCTTTGCCCGCCGCGTCTACGCCGGCTCATATCCCAAATTCGGCGATAGCCAGCGTTCGATCTCGGCCACGGTCATCTGCTTGCGGCGAGCGTAATCTTCCACCTGATCGCGTGTGATCCGATCGACCGAGAAATAACGCGACTCGGGATGCGCAAAATACAGCCCGCTTACGCTCGCCGCCGGGTGCATCGCAAAACTTTCGGTCAGCTTGATGGCCGCGACCTGCTCGGCGCCCAGCAAATCGAACAAGATGCGCTTTTCGGTATGGTCGGGGCAGGCCGGATAGCCCGGCGCCGGACGAATGCCGCGATACTTTTCGTCGATCAAATCGTCGTTGGTCAGCGTTTCGTCGCGGCCATAGCCCCAATCGCGCCGGGCGATCTCGTGCAATCGCTCGGCAAACGCCTCGGCCAGACGATCGGCCAGCGCCTTGGCCATGATCGCGTTGTAATCGTCGTGGTCGACCTGATACTTTTGGGCCAGCTCGTCGGCGCCATGCCCGGCGGTCACGGCGAACGCCCCCAAATAGTCGCTTCGCCCGCTGCTAGCCGGCGCAATGAAATCGGCCAGGGCGTAATACACCTCGGTGCCCTTGCGCTGCCATTGCTGGCGCAGGGTGTGAAACGTGGTTAAGGGACGCTCGCGGCTTTCGTCGGCGTAGACAACGATGTCGTCGCCTGCCGACGCCGCCGGCCAAAAGCCATACACACCGCTCGCGCGCAGCAGCCGCTTGGAAACCATCTCGTCGAGCAGCCGCCGCGCGTCGTCGAACAGCTTGCGCGCCTCGCCGCCCACCGTCCGATCGTCGAAAATCTTGGGATACTTGCCGCGCAGCTCCCACGTCATGAAAAACGGCGACCAGTCGATGTACGGCAGCAACTCTTCCAGCGAAAAATCTTCGAGCACGCGGACACCAAGAAACGCCGGCGTGTCGATGGTGGCCGTCGCCCAATCGGGCGTAAATCGCTGCGCCACCGCCTGGGCATAACTCACCAGGTTGACCGACTGCCGCTGCTGATACGCCTCGACCAGCCGGGCTTGCTCTTGACGATTGGTACGATCAAAGTCGGGCTTCAGCTTCGGATTGAGCAACTGCTCGACCACGCCCACCGAGCGCGAGGCGTCGAGCACGTGGACCGTCTCGTGGCTGTAGGCCGGTGCGATCTTGACCGCCGTGTGCTTGGCGCTGGTGGTCGCCCCGCCGATCAACAGCGGCGTCTGATAGCCTTGCCGCTGCATCTCTTTGGCCACGTGTACCATTTCGTCGAGGCTGGGTGTTATCAGCCCGCTCAGCCCGATCAAATCGACACCCTCCTTGGTCGCGGTTTCCAGAATTCGCTCGCAGGGCACCATCACGCCCAGGTCGATCACGCGGTAGTTGTTGCAGCCCAGCACCACGCCCACGATGTTCTTGCCGATGTCGTGAACGTCGCCCTTGACCGTGGCCAGCAAGACGGTGCCGCGCGGCGCGTCGCTCTGGCCGCTCTTGGCCTTTTCGGCCTCCATGAAAGGCAGCAAATACGCCACCGCCTTTTTCATCACGCGGGCGCTTTTGACGACCTGTGGCAGAAACATCTTGCCCGCCCCGAATAAATCGCCCACCACCGACATGCCCGCCATCAACGGGCCTTCGATGATCGACAATCCGGTTGGGTATCGCTGCCGGGCTTCTTCGACATCGGCTTCGATAAAGTCGACGATGCCGCGCACCAAGGCGTGCGAGAGCCGCTCTTCGACCGGCGCCGAACGCCAGGCTAACTCTGCCCCAGCCTGCTTGCCGCCCTGCTTTTTAACCGTCTCGGCGAAATCGACCAGCCGCTCGGTGGCGTCGGGCCGGCGGTCGAAGAGCACGTCTTCCACCCGTTCGAGCAATTCGGGCGGAATGTCTTCATACACGGCGAGCTGGCCGGCGTTGACAATGCCCATGTCGAGCCCCGCCCGGATAGCGTGATAGAGAAACGCGGCGTGCATCGCCTCGCGCACCACATCGTTGCCGCGGAACGAGAACGAGATGTTGCTCACGCCGCCCGAAGTTTTCGCACCCGGACAAAGTTGCTTGATCTGCCGCACGGCCTCGATGAAGTTGATGGCGTAGCGGTTGTGCTCTTCGATGCCCGTGGCCACGGTCAGGATGTTGGGGTCGAAAATGATGTCGGTCGCCGGCATGCCCACCTTTTCGGTGAGCAGCTTGTAGGCGCGGCGGCAGATGCGCACCTTGTCTTCAATACTGGTGGCTTGGCCCTGCTCGTCGAACGCCATGACCACCGCCGCCGCCCCATACCGCCGCACCAGCCGCGCGGTGTGCAGGAACTGCTCTTCGCCTTCCTTCAGGCTGATCGAGTTCACAATGGCTTTGCCTTGCACGCAGCGCAGGCCGGCCTCGATGATCGACCATTTCGAGCTGTCGACCATGATCGGCACGCGGCAGATGTCGCTTTCTGCGGCCAGCAGGTTCAAGAACCGCGTCATGGCGGCCTCGCCGTCGAGCATACCTTCGTCCATGTTGACGTCGAGAATATTCGCGCCGCCCTCGATCTGGCCGCGAGCCACGCCGATGGCTTCTTCAAATTGATTGTTCAAAATCAGCTTGGCGAACTTTTTCGAGCCGGTGACGTTGGTTCGTTCGCCGATCATCGTAAAATTGCTATCGGGCCGCAGCACCAGCGGCTCCAGACCGCTCAGCCGGGTGAGTGGCTCGATCTTGGGCCGCACGCGGGGCGATTTGCCTTCGACCGCCGCGGCAATGGCCGCGATGTGCGCCGGCGTGGTGCCGCAGCAGCCGCCCACGATATTCAGCCAGCCGTTGGCGGCGTAT
>DASVHB010000707.1:0-3942 GCA_036379195.1 Pirellulales bacterium | reverse complement strand
GCGGATGAGCAAAGTCTCCATCCGCCGCTTGCTGGCGGGCCAAGCCGGTAGCGCAGGCCAATTGATCGCTGCGCGCACGTGGCTCAGCCAGACCGTTGGATGGCTGTCGCTGACCAGTGCAATCGGCACGGCGGCGCTGGCCAACGGGCTGACGGGCGAGGCACAAGCCGGCGCGTTCGTCGGCTCGGGAGCGCTGGTGCTGACGGCGCTGCTGGCGTTCGTCTGGTCGCGCTTGCGCGGCGGGTCGGGACCGCTGATCAGGCCCGGCGGAAAAGGCGTCGTGCGGTTGGCCCTGCGAAACGCCGCCCGAAATCCTGGCCGAAGTACGCTGACGATCGGCCTGGTGGCGGCGGCTAGCTTTTTGATTATCGCGCTCAGCGCGTTCCGGCTCGGTCCGGCTGAATCGACGGCGAACCGCGATGGCGGCAGCGGCGGCTTTTCGCTGATGGCCGACAGCGACCAGCCGCTCTATCAAGATCTGGGCGCCGCCGCCGGCCGCGAAGAGCTGGGACTTTCCGCAAACGACAGCCAATTGCTCGCAGACGACACGATGGTGTCGCTGCGCGTCAAGCCGGGCGACGATGCAAGCTGCTTGAATCTCTATCAACCGACCGAGCCGCGCGTGCTGGGCGTGCCCGATGAAATGATCGAGCGCGGTGGCTTCGCCTGGTCGGCCACCGCTGCCACGACGGCCGAGGAAGAAAAAAATCCTTGGCGATTGCTCGACCGCCCGCTGGCCGACGGCGCCGACGGCGAAAAGCATGTGCCCGTCATTCTTGATGCCAACACCGCGGCGTATAGTTTGCATCTGGGCGGAGTCGGCAAGACGATTACGGTGAGCGATGGCCGCGGCGGGCGACTCGTGCTCGAAGTGGTCGGGCTGCTCAAGAACAGCATCTTTCAGGGCGACTTGCTGATTTCAGAGAAGGCGTTCTTGGCGCACTTTCCCGAGATCAGCGGCTACCGGTTTTTCTTGATCGACGCGCCGCCCGAAGAGACCGCTCAAATAGAATCGCTGTTGGAACGGACGTTGGGCGACGCGGGTTTCGACGTCCAGTCCACCCGGCGGCGGCTCATCGAATTGATGGCCGTGCAGAATACCTATCTTTCGACATTTCAAAGTCTCGGCGGGCTGGGACTTCTCTTGGGCACGTTTGGCCTGGCGGTGGTGCAGTTGCGCAATGTGCTCGAGCGGCGCGGTGAGATGGCCTTGATGCGAGCCACCGGTTTTCGCCGCGGATTGTTGGGCCGGATGGTACTGTTGGAAAACGCCGCCTTGCTGGTGGCGGGCCTGGCCGTGGGCGTCGGCGCCGCGCTGGTGGCCGTTTGGCCGCATTTGTGGAGGGGCGGCGCGTCGTTGCCCTGGATGTCGCTGACGGTCACGATGGCTCTGGTGTTGATCACGGGCCTGCTGGCCGGGCTGCTAGCGCTGCGCGCCGCGCTCGTGGCGCCGCTGTTGCCGGCACTGCGCGGTGATTAAGACCAATGAGAACCAAATTCGGTGGGTGTCGTGCCGAAGCTTAATTCTCGGCATAGGGAAGTGGCCCGCGAATCAGCCAGCTCGATTGGACACCCAGCCGAATCAACAGTTGATTGAGCATCTTTTGCTCGAGATTCGGATCGCGCCCTTGACGAATCCAGCCCGTGACAGTCGGTTGCTGACCAATCGCCATCTTCACATGCCGCTGCGAGGTATCATGCCGCAGCGTACCGGCGCCCGCGGTGGCGTAGAGCGGCTTCGGCACGTCTTCCAACTCTTTGAACACGATCATTTGCACGCTGAAGCCACCCTCGACCGGCGTCACCTCGATCTCAGATTGGCGGCGGTACGATTGGAACGTACTCTCCAGCTTGTCATAAAACGTCGTCGTGTCGCCCCGCCAGAATTCCAACAGCGTGGAACTCGGCTCGGGCCGCGTCGAAATATGGCCGTTGATCAGCATGTTGTCGACTACGCGCACCCGTTCTTCGCGGTCGATCTGGAAGTGATCGTCAACCACGTCGACCAGCGTGTTCCAGAGAATCTCGGGATCGCCGACGGGCACAAACACCGGGTTGGGCTGGCGAACCATTAGCCAGGGCGTGCCGCAGCCCACGCAGGGCGCAACGATGGCAAGCCAGCCGAACCATAGCAGCCGCGGCATTCGCGTCTATCCGACAAGAGACAATCGAGGTGCAGCGTTCGACCGGGCGGCAGCCGCGGTCAAACAAGAAGGGGTCGCGTAGTGTGGCAAGAAGCGCCGCTCGACGCAAGCCGAGTGCGTAACAAGCACATCCGCTGTCACACTGGGTAAGCTGTGCCGAATGCAACCACAGGCGGAGACGGGCTGGGCAAAACAAGCTCGGCAAGATCGCGTAGTTGAATTTTTTTGCCAATTCGCGTAGACTCTGACGAACGATCGTAAGAATGGTGCAGCGGTAGAAGGAAATACCGGATGGCGGATACCGCCTTTTTTGTCCAAGAGTGCCCGACCTGTGGACGCAGCTTGCGGGTGCGTGTGGAGTATTTGGGCAGGCGTTTAGTCTGTCAGCATTGCCGTGGCGCCTTGACGGCCCACGGGCCCGGCGCCTTGCCGCCAACCGCCGGTGATCGTTCCGATCTTCTGGCTCGTGCCGAAGAGTTGATCGATCGAGCGCAGCGGCGGCTAGCGCGGCCGCGATAGGGGTCAGGTCGTTTTGAACCCGTCTCGGTGCGTATGAATCCCGTTTTGCCGATCGCCGACGACGACACCCCGGTGCTGGCAGCGCTTTGCCCACCCACAACGCGCGAGCAATACGTATTGGCCGAGCTTGTTGGCCGACCGCCGCGCAGACCAACCCGCTTGTTTCTTGCCGCGCTGTTGGCCGCGGTCGTTGCCAGCAGCGTCTTGCAGGCAGCGTTTAGAGAAAACGCCGGTGGCGATGAGGCCGCCGAATACCAGGTCGAGGCCATTCACGACGTGGCCTATGTCGAAGGCGCTGAGGCCGACGCCAAAAAGCACAAGCTCGATCTTTATCTGCCCAAGGAAAAAGGCGGTTTTCCAGTCGTGTTGTTTGTTCACGGCGGCGCGTGGACGACGGGCGATCGGAAAAACTTTGGCATCTACGAAGCGCTGGGCAAGATGTTTGCCTCGCATGGCGTCGGCGCGGTCGTAATCAGTTACCGGCTCTCGCCCGGCGTGAAGCATCCAGAGCATGTCCAAGACGTCGCCCGCGCGTTCGCCTGGACCAAACAGCATATCGCCGAGTACGGCGGCCGGATCGATGGGCTCTTTGTTTCTGGACATTCGGCGGGCGGTCATCTGACGGCGCTGCTGGCCACCGACGAGAGTTATCTCAAGGCGGTAGGCTGCTCGCTCAGCGACGTGCGAGGGGCGATGCCGATGAGCGGCGTGTACTCGGTCCCGGAAAAGCTCTTCACGAAAGTCTTTGGCGAAGACGCGGCGGTGCGCGACGGCGCCTCACCCCGACGGCACGTGCGGTCGGGCTGCCCGCCGTTTCTGATTGTCTATGGCTCGAAAGATTATCCCTCTTGCGATCGGGCCAGCGAAGACTTTGCCAAGGCGTTGCGCGAACAGAACGTGGCGGCAGAGACGCTCAAAGTCGATGGCCGCAACCATATCAATCTCATCACTCGTGCGTCGGATGCGAACGACCCGTGCGGGCAGGCGCTGGTCGATTTCGTGCTGAAGCACACGTCGGATGCGGAACCGCCGACAAAGGAACCACGTGCTGCCTCGACCTCCGGCGAGTAAACCGCCATGCAGAATCAGTCCACGCACGACCTGCTACAAAACGTCATTCGCCGGCGAACGTTTCTGGTGGCAAGTGGCTTGACGTTCTGTGGTCTCGATCTTCCGAGTCTGGTCAATGCCGCTGAATCGCAGCCTGGCAGGCGGGCGGCCTCGACCATCCTCATCTGGCTGAGCGGCGGGGTTTCGCACCTCGACACCTGGGACCTGA
>DASVHB010000706.1:0-3937 GCA_036379195.1 Pirellulales bacterium | reverse complement strand
CGTGATTGCCTTTGTCGCCGCTGCGAGCATGGGCAACGCGGCTCAAAGCAATCGATGTTACCGGCTGGTTCATGACTGTTCCCTTTAATGTTAATGAGGAGATCTAATGAGATGTGGGGATGCGGATTGCGTTGATCCTTTCATCCATCCCCCTATCTCTTTGTTATCCCCGCATCTCCCATCAGTGCCGGCAATCACTCGTCGGCGATCCACTCCGCCGCGGGGCGAACTTCATAGCGCGGATGTACCAGGTGTTTTCGAATCAGCGTGGGCCAATACGCGAAGACCGGTCTCACGCTGGGGCGGCCGGCGGCATAGCCGGCCAACCCCGCCGGCCCGCTGGTGGCTAACGGCGCGATCTCTTTGGTAAATCGCTCGACCGCCTCGCGCCGGTCGTCACGGACCGTGATGCGTAGCATCACCTCGCGCAGGTCGGCCGGCGGCGCGTGCAAACCGGGCACCCCCTCGCCCGCGCCCAGGCACTCGATGTGAACCTGCGCCAGCTCGAAGCCAGCCGCGCGAACTCGGCTGATAACGATGTCGGCACAGGAGCGCGCCTTCGCCACGGACTGGCGCCCGTAAACCAGCAACTGCCCGCTGGCGGTGTAGCCGGCGCGGTACGCCAACGAGACTTTGTAATGGTCTGGAGCAGGACGCCCCGTGGCTCCCCGCACCGCGACGCGGCTGTCGCCAAGCTCTTCAATTTCCACCGTCGTAAAATCGACGTCGACGTCGGGCGTCAGATAATGGGCTGGATCGCCGATCTCATAGACCAGTTGCTCGGCCACCGTCTCACGATTGACGACGCCGCCCGAACCGTCGGGCTTGGTGACGACACATGCGCCATCATCAGACAACTCGGCGATCGGATAACCTACGTCGGCCAGTTCGGTCTCCCGCCAATGCGCATAAAAACCGCCGGTGGCTTGGGTGCCGCACTCGATCACGTGACCGGCCACGCTGGCTCCGGCCAGCCGCCGCCAATCGTCCCAGGTCCAGCCGAATTCGTGCATGGCCGGTCCCACGGTGAGCGAGGCGTCGGCCACGCGACCGGTGACAACCAGCCGCGCGCCCTGGCCCAACGCGGCGGCGATCTCTCGCGCGCCCAAGTAGGCATTGGCGCTGACGACTTGCTCTTTCAACGCGCTGAGCGGCTGGCCTGTATCAAGGTTGTTGAACAGACAGCCCGTTGCCAGCAGTCCTGGCAGTTCGGGCAGCAGATCGTCGCCCGTGACAACGCCCACGGGCATGTCGCCCAAATCGGCGGCGGCCAACACGCGGCCAGCCGCGGCCGCGCAGGCCCGTGGATTCACGCCGCCCGCGTTGGTGATGATCTTCAGACGCGGCTGCTGCCGCCACACCGGGGCGAGATCGACAAGCACGTCCAAAAAATCATCGGCAAAGCCGGCGGTGGGATCTTTCTCGCGCCGCCGCGCCAGAATCGACAGTGTCAACTCCGCCAGATATTCCAGCGTGAGATAGTCGAGCTGGGCCGACTCGATCAGCCGCCTCGGCGCGTTGAGACTGTCACCCAGAAACCCCGCGCCGTTGCCGATTTTAACGGTCACGATGCCGGCTCCTCCGCAAACAACTCGATGCGCGCGCAATTCGTGCAACGCCGGCCGCGAAGGACGTACTTCTGGTCGTCCGGACGCTGCTCGGCGCCTTGACGAAAGGCCGTCATCGGGTTGAGCGACGTCGGCTCCCCGGGAACCACAAAGATCAGGTGTGAGTCACCGGCCGCCATGAAGGGGCCGAACGCAAAGCGTGATTGAGCGTAGCCGGGTTCCATGGCTCCGCCGCAGAAACTGCAGACCGCATTGCTCGTCAGCTCGGGCATTTTGCGTGATCCTTCTTTTGAACAACTGCAATTTTAGCAATTCGGCGCCCTACACCTGAAAAACTCCCAGCTTAAACGGTTCCTGCTCGGCGTGCCGAGTGGCGATCTCAAGCGCAAAGATCAGCTCTTCGCGCGTGCGGAGCGGGTCGATGATCCGATCGACCCAACCGCGCGCGGCCGCGTAGCGTGGGTCGATTTGCCGCTCATAGCTCTCGCGGACTTCGCTGCGCAGCCGGTCGAGCTTGGCATGATCGATCGCTTCGCCCTCACGCTGGAGGCTTTTGATGGTGATTTCCAGCAGCGTCGAGGTGGCTTGATCGCCGCCCATCACGGCGCAGCGGGCGGTAGGCCAGGCGAAAATCAAGCGCGGATCGAACGCCTTGCCGCACAACGCGTAATTGCCTGCTCCAAACGAGCCACCCACCAGCACCGTCAGCTTGGGCACGCGGCTGTTGCTGATGGCGTTGACGAGCTTGGCCCCGGCCTTGATGATGCCCGAGCGTTCGCTATCGCGCCCGACCATGAAGCCGTTCACGTCTTGCAGAAAGACAAGGGGCAGCCAGTCTTGATTGCAGTTCATCACAAATCGGGCGGCCTTTTCGGCGCTATCGACATATAGCACGCCGCCGAACTGCATCGGCCCTTCCGCCGGGCGCACGGGGTGATGCTGATTGGCCACGACTCCTACGGAGAACCCGCCCAGCCGCGCGGTGCCGCAGACCACCGACTGGCCATATTCAGCTTTGTATTCGTCGAAGGTGCCGGCGTCGAGGATGCAGTCGAGCACATCGCGCACCTCATAATCGTGCCGCGGATTCGGGCTCACCAGTTGCTCGATGTCGGCGGTGGGCCGCGCAGGCGCAACCGGCTCGCCGCGATGAAATGGCGCCGCGGGCCTGGCCGCATCGGGGGCCACTTGCTCCGCCAGCCGCCGCAAGCGCACGAGGCAGGCCTCGTCGTTCGGCTCTCGATAGTCGATGGTGCCGCTGATCTGGGCGTGCATTTCAGCCCCGCCCAGTTCATCGCTCGACACGCTCTGGCCGATGGCGCTTTTGACCAGCGCCGGCCCCGCCAGATACAAACCGGAACCTTCGGTCATCAACAGCTTGTCGCAGAGCACGGGCAGATACCCGCCGCCGGCGACGCAGTTGCCCATGATGGCGGCCACCTGGCCGATACCCGCCGCCGACAGCACGGCGTTGTTCCGAAAGATGCGGCCGAAATCGTCTTCGTCGGGAAACACGTCTTCCTGCAAGGGCAAAAACACGCCCGCAGAGTCGACCAGGTAAATTAGCGGCAGCCGGTTTTGAAAGGCGATGCGTTGCGCACGCAACACTTTTTTCGTCGTTGCCGGAAAAAAGGCGCCTGCCTTCACCGTGGCGTCGTTGGCAATGATCATCTGCCGCCGGCCGGCGACGGTTCCGACGCCGCAGATCACTCCGGCCGCCGGTGCGCCGCCCCATTCGGCATACA
The DNA here is from genome assembly GCA_036379195.1 of Pirellulales bacterium. Taxonomy (GTDB): domain Bacteria; phylum Planctomycetota; class Planctomycetia; order Pirellulales; family JAICIG01; genus JAICLL01. Next base: position 624 of record DASVHB010000706.1, on the reverse strand, counting down.
TTTGCCATCCGGCCCAGAGGCCGAGTTCAACGAAGTCGGTCTCGGGGTCGATCAGTCGCTCGATCCGCTCGCGCGCCGTCAGGCGGTCTTTGGCATGTTGGCGATCGATGGCGGCCTGCCCGCCGCCGGTGGCGATTTCGGCTTCGAGTTCGGCAAAAGCACGTACACGTTGCGAGAGCGAGTCGTTCATGCCACCGCATGATAGCAACGCGTCGGTGTCCTTGGCAGGGCGAAAGACACCACCGGCGCCATTGCACGCCGCCGCGCCGGCGTCGAGCAGCATGGCCGCGCGCCGCTAGGACCGCACGAACTTGCCGCCGCTCACATACCAGCCATCGCCACAGGGGCGGTGCCAGAGGATCTCGGTCGGCAAGCGTACCGAGACGCCGTCCTGTGTGAAAAGGACAATCGTCACCATGCCGGGCGGAAGGGGCATGCTGTGCAACAAGCCGACGCCCGTGGTGGAGAGTTCGCGCGTGAAGGCGGTATGCTTGCGCATTTTTCCCGTGGCGGGCACGAGTTGCACGGGACGGAAAAACGGATAGCGGGCCGCGCCGCGCCGGTCCATCTGGTCGTCGCTACGGGCCTCGAACATCAATTGCTCGATATGGTCGTCCAGGGGCG
>DASVHB010000705.1:0-10077 GCA_036379195.1 Pirellulales bacterium | reverse complement strand
AACACGCAAGACCCCGCCAGCGTCAGCTATGCGCTGCGCGAGCGGCTGCAAGATTTGGAACGCGAGAGCCACGTGCTGGCCGCCGGGCTGGCGACCGTGCAGCCCTGGCTCGATATTCCCGAACTCGGTTCAAGCGTGGTGGTGGTTACCGACAACCGCCCGGAACTGGCTCGCACGGCGTGCCAAGAGGTGGCGGCCGAGCTATGGCGCCGTCGCCGCGATTACTTGCCCGAACTGACGCCGCTGGCGGAAGCCGTCGCCGCGGCACACCGCGTGTCGGACGGACTCGTAGTCCTGAGCGACAGCGCCGACTCGACCACTTCCGGCGCGCCGGGCGACAGCACTTGGGTGCTGGCCGAACTGTTGAAATACGACTGGCCGCGGCCGGCGCTTGTGCCGCTGGTGTCGCCCCAGGTGGTCGAAGCCGCGGCCAAAATCGGCGTTGGCGGCACGCTGACGACCGCCCTGGGCGGCGTGCGCGACGCGCGCTTCTCGCGGCCCATCGAGATCGAAGCCACCGTCGAGCGGATCTTTGACGCGCGATTCACGATTTCCGGGCATTTGGCCCGCAACCTTGCCATCGACATGGGTCGCTCGGCGGTCTTGCGGCGCGGCAACGTTTGCGTGCTGTTGACTTCGCAAAGCGGGCCGCATTTCGCGCCCGAATTTTTCCAAGCGGCTGGCTTCGATCCGTTCGCCGCCAGCGTGTTGGTGGCCAAAAGTCCTTGCGGCTTTCGGGCGGCCTATCAAAGCCGAGCGGCGAAGATCGTGGTGGTGCAGGCCCCCGGCTGCGCGCCTGCCGACTTTTGGAAATACGAGTACCGCCAAATTCCCAGGCCGCTTTGGCCATGGGATGAAATGGATCGCTGGAAATGATTCTCGCTGCATCGGGAACCGAAGCCGCGGCCAGGCGTCAAACATGTATAAGCCGCGGAAAATAGGAGTGAGCCTCATGAGCCAAACTGCGTCGCTACCGCACCGAATCGTTCTACTTTTTTGGCTGCCGGTGCTGGGGGCGTGCAACGTCGAGCCGCCGCCGACGCGGGTGTTTAAAGCGGCGGAAATCACCGTCACCGATCAGGCGCGCGAGATCGCCGCACGATCGAATGAGTTTGCGTTCGATTTGTACGGCCAGTTGCGGCAGAAAGAGGGCAACCTGATCTTTTCGCCGGCGAGCGTCTCGACCGCCCTGGCCATGACCTACGCCGGAGCGACGGGCGAAACCAAAGATCAGATGGCCCGAGTGCTGCATCTCGATGAGGCGGACGAGCAGGTACACGGGGGATTCGGCGAACTGGCTCAGATTCTCAACAGCGACGGCCACCGCTATCAACTGCGCATGGCCAACCGGCTGTGGGGCCTGGAGGGATACCCGTTTCGTCAGGAGTTTCTGACTCTCACGCGCCAGCAGTATGGGGCGGAATTGGCTCAAGTCAATTTCAACCGCCCCGACCAGGCCGCGCAAACCATCAACGCTTGGATCGGCAAGCAGACCGAAGGCAAAATCGGCCAATTGATATCGCCCAGCATGATTGAGCCGCTGACGCGCCTGATATTGACCAACGCGATTTATTTCAAAGCCGCCTGGCAGGATGAGTTTTGGAAGCACGCGACCGAAGATGCGCCGTTTCACGTTTTCGCGGATGAAGAGGCGAAAACTCCGATGATGCGGCAAATCGAGCATTTTTCGTATACCGAGACCGACGACGCGCAGGTCGTAGAGCTGCCTTATGTGGGCGGCGATCTCTCGATGGTGGTGATGCTGCCGAAAGAGAATGATGGTCTAGCCGATTTGGAACCAACGATCACGGCCACGCGGCTCGATCAGTGGGTCGCCGAAGGCAAGTTTCGGCGGGTGGAACTGTATCTGCCGAAATTCAAGATCACTTCGCAACTGCCACTGACTGAGACCCTAATGGATCTTGGTATGACGAAGGCCTTCAGCAAAGATGCCGACTTTTCCGGCATGACTTCGTTCGAGGATCTGAAACTCTACGCGGTAATCCACGCCGCGTTCGTCGATGTGGACGAAAAGGGCACGGAAGCCGCGGCCGCGACGGCGGTAATGATGGACGCCGCGGCCGCCCCGCCGAACGAAGACGAGCCCGTGGTCTTCCGCGCCGATCACCCGTTTTTGTTTTTGATTCGTGACAACCGCACGGGTGCAGTTCTTTTCTTGGGGCGGCTAGTGAACCCCATGAATTAACCCTGCGCTGCGGGGGAAGCAGCACCTCGCAGCGCCGTCACTTGTTGCGCATAGGTGCTTTTCCGTGCACGGCGAATGGGATGTTTTGGTCGGCCAGCGCTTCTAAAGCACTGTCGGGAACAAGATGCTCACCGGAGCGCAAAACACGGCCAGAGAAGCGGCCGATCAAGTACGCCAGCGCTCGTTTTTCGGTGTCTGAGTCGGGAAAAGTGATGGTGACCATTCGACGGATCCGTTTGAAAGAGGCTCTCTCTTCAGCATACCGCGGCTATCGCGACTGATCAATAAAACTTCTGGCTGATCGTGTCGGTGGTGGCAAACCCGACCTGAGCGTCTGCGCCGATTTCGTCGGCGTCGCCGAGCGAGAGCATCATCGAATTCACAATGCGCCGCTCAGATTCGGTGGGATTCATGATTTCGGCTTTGTGCTGCCGAGAGATCGAGGCGGTAGGAATATGATGCCCATAACGGCTTGCCGGCGGTTTGCATCGCTTGCCTCCTGCCTCTCGAAAAGTTCCTCGGTGCGCGAAGCCGCCCGGCAGCGCATGCGCCGGGGCATCGCTTAGACTCTGCCCCAGCCACCGCGATACTAGCCACCAGCCACCAGCCACTAACCACCAGCCACTAACCACCAGCCACTAGCCACCAGCCACTAGCCACTAGCCACTGCTAGTGCGCCATCTGCCCGGCGGCCGCCGATACCTCTCGATGCCCGTAATAACTATACAGCACCGGCATCAGGTAGCGCGTCAACAGCAGCGTGCTGATCATGCCGCCCACCACCACGATGGCCAAGGGCCGCTGCGTCTGCGCGCCAATTCGCGTCGAGAGGGCGGCGGGCAGCAGCCCAAAAATGGCCGTCAGCGCCGTCATCATCACGGGCCGCACGCGCTTTTCGGCTCCCTGCATAATGGCCTCGCGCAGCGGCAAGCCGTGGTAGCGCAATTGGTTGAAATAAGAGATCAGCAACAGCCCGTCCATCACCGCCACGCCGAAGATCGAAATAAAACCCACGGCGGCCGAGATGCTGAAGTTGGTGCCGGTGAGCAAGAGCGCCCAAATGCCGCCCAGCGACAGGGCCACCACGTTCGAGAACACCAGCAGCGCGTCGATCGTCGAGTGAAACGCCAGGTAGAGCAAGATGTAGATCATCGCCAGCGAAATGGGAATGATGTACATCAGGCGGTGCTCGGCCTCTTGCATTTCCTGGAACTCGCCGCTCCACTCGGCGCGATAGGGCGATTCGAAAAGATCGGCAGTCTTATGTTGTGCCTCGTCCACGGCGCCGGCCAGGTCGCGGCCACGCACGCTGAATTTGATGGCAATCAATCGCTGCCCCTGCTCTCGGGCAATCGTCGACGCGCCGGAACGCACAAAGCGGCCCTTCGGGTCGAGCTGGCCCTGATCGTTCAGCGGCGTCACCAGGTCGCCCAATCGACGCCGCGGGGCTTTGTCGAACGTGTTGAACGTGCCGCCGAAGCGCGTGCCCGCCAGTGTCGGCATGGTTTGATTCGTACCGGTGGCCGAGAGCGTGTTGCGCACGTTGTTCGAGATGTCGCCGTCGGCGGGTTCGCTATCGGTGATGATTTGGTTGTTGGTCAAATCGACCGGAATATTGAGAATTGCCTGCACATTGCTGCGTAGCTCTTCGGGCCAGCGCAGGGTGATATCGAACCGCTTTTCACCCTCGATCATAGTGGAGAACGGCTTGCCGCCCACGGCGATTTCGACCGCGTCTTCCACGTTTTCGACGGTCACGCCCCAGCGATTGCACTTCCGCGGATCGGCGGGAATCTCGAGATTCGGTTGTCCCTTCACATGAAACACGCCCACATTGGCGATGCCGCCGATCGACTGCAAGCGAGTTTTCACCTGGTCGGCCAGCTTTTCCAAAGCGTCCAGATCGGGACCAAAGATCTTGACCGAGTTGTCGCCTTTGACGCCCGAGAGCGATTCCATCACGTTGTCGCGGATATTCTGCGAAAAGTTCCAGTTGACGCCGGCGATGCTCTTGGCCAGTTCGGCGTTCATCGCCGAGATCAACTCGTCTTTGGTACGGGGCCGTTTTTTGCCGAGCCAGGCCCGCCAACCAGTGCGCTCGATCAATGCGGGCCATTCGCCGCGGGGCTTCAGCGGCACGAAGAACTCGACGTTGTAAAAGCCGGTCGGATCGGTGCCGTCGTCGGGACGGCCGGTCTGGGCCACCACTACCTGAATCTCGGGATACTTGCGCATGATGTTTCGCGCAATGTCGGTCTTGGCGCCGGCGGCTTCCAGCGAAATGTTCATGGGCAGCGTGGCCCGAATCCAGAGGTTGCCTTCTTCCAGCTCCGGCATAAACTCGCGGCCCAAGAGCGGCAGCAGCCCCGCGGTGAGCGCGATCAGCGCTCCCATAAACGCCAGCGTGATCGCCCGGTAGCGCAGGCACAGATCGAGCTGTTTGAGATACCGGTTTTTGAGCCACCGCACCAAAAAATTGTCGGGTGCGGGTTTCAGATTCTTGAAGAACAGCAGGCAGAGCACTGGGGCCACCGTGAGTGCTAGAATGAGCGCCCCACCCAAGGCGAAGGCGTAAGTGTCTGCCATCGGACCAAAGATCTGGCCTTCGGGTCCCTTCATCGTGAACAGCGGCAGAAAGGCGCACACCATGATGGCCGTGGTGAAGAACAAGCTCCGCTCGACTTCGCGGCTGGCCCGCAGAATGCGATCTTTCAGCGGCAGGTCGGCGTACTCGCCCGAGCTGAGGTGGCGATAGATGTTCTCGACCATAATCACCGACGAATCGACGATGATGCCGAAGTCGACGGCGCCGATCGAAAGCAGGTTGGCCGATTTGCCGCGCAGATACAAAACCGAAAAGGCGAACAGCAGGGCGAGCGGAATATTCAGCGCCACGATCAGCGCGCTGCGCACATTGCTGACAAACATCAGCAGAATGAGCGAGACGAGCACCAGGCCCACCAGCAGGTTTTCTTGCACGGTCTCGGTGGTGACGTTGATCAGCTCGGTGCGGTCATAATAGGGCTCGATCTTGATGCCCGGCAGCATCAGGCCGCCGCGCTGTTCGCCATTGAGTTCTTTGATTTTTTCTTCCAGGCCGTGCAGGGCGGGCAGCGAATCTTCGCCCTTGCGCAACAGCACGATGCCTTGCACACGTTCTTCCTCATTGAGCCACTTCACGTCGCCGTTGCGGTCGCGGACGATATCGCCATCGGCGTCTTTTTTGGGAGCACTGAGGCTCACTCGGCCCAACCGGGGCTGATTGCCGACCACGACACCTTCGATGCCGATGTCGTCGATGTAGCGCAGCGGGCCGCCCTGCACGAGGTCTTCCACACGCACGGGCACCGTATTGACCGAGGTGATCACGGTATCGCGAATACGCTCGATGCGCCGATATTCTTCTTCTCTCAGATAACGGGCCGCGGCAAGGGGACTTCGCGCGGTGAGCACTTCCATGGCGCGGGTCGGATCAAGCCCTCCGCCGATCAGGCCGATCGCCCGCACATTGAGCAGGTTCTCGCCCTCGGTCAGGTAGTTGCCGCCTACGTTGGCGTTGTTGTTGGTAATGGCGTCTTGAAGTTGCTCAAGCGTGATGCCATAGCGCCACAGTCGCTGTGGATCGGGATGCACCTCATAGCGTTTCACGGTGCCGCCGCTGCTCACCACGTCGATGATCCGCGGCACACGGCGGAATTGCCGTTGGAGGACCCAGTCTTGCACGGCCTTCAGGTCGTTAAGCGTGTAGAGATTGCGGCCCCGCGCGTCTTTGGGGCTGACCAAGGTGTAGCGCATGATTTCGCCGGTGGGGCTGGTTGGCGAAATCGTGGGATTCACTTCATCGGGAAGTCCGTCGACAAACTGAAGACGGTTGATGACCTCTTGCCGCGCCTTGTAATAGTCGATGCCATAATCGAACTGGGTGCGCATGTGCGACAGGCCGAAGAGCGACTTGGTGCGCGTGTACTTCAGGCCCGGCATGCCCGCCGCCGCCACTTCCAGCGGAATGGTGACCTGGCGCTCGACCTCTTCAGCGCTGGCGCCGGGGTATTTGGCGATGACTTCGATAATGGCGGGCGCCGGGTCGGGATAGGCCTCGACGTTGACGTGCCAGAACGAATAACCGCCGACGCACGCCAGGGCGAACGTCAACAGCAGCACCACCACGGTGTTGTTGACCGCCCATTGAATGAGTTTGTATGCCATGTGCTATGCGGCAGTCACTGCCCATCATGTTTGCCGAGGTGGACGACGCCCACGCCTAAGCCTATCCCGTTTCGGGCTCAATGATCGCTGACGGCTTCTGCAGCGAGCGGACTCCGTGCCGTTCCGTGAGGGGCGGCGCGACGTCGATTCGCCCTCCGCGGAACGGCACGGAGTCCGTTCCCTACAGACCCAACGAAGAATTACCACGCTACGGGTCCAAGCAATGCAACCACGCTGATCGGAATCACTCATCATCGTCCTCTCCTCCCGCTTGGAGATTCGCGAGTTCCGAGTTCAACTCCAACCCGCCCGACATGACCACTTTTTCGCCGATGGCCAGCGGCTGCGCGCCCTCGCCGCGCTCTCGTTCATTGGGCTGCGAACGGATGAAGATCGAACGCTGCCCGCGGCGGGTGACCGCCACCGGCCGGCGCGTGACTTCGTGACGCGCGGGATCGGTCTCGACAAAGACCGCCGACGACGTGCCTTCTTCGATCAACGCGCTGGCCGGCACCTCAACCAGTTCGGGATCGGCGGGCAACTGAATGGTGGCGGTGACAAACTGCCCGATCTTCAGCCGGTGCCCTTTGTTGTCGACCCAGCCGATGACCGCGCCGGTGTGCATGTTCGGATCGATCGCCACGCCAATCGTCTCGAACTCACCGGGAATTTGGTTGTCGAACGGGTCGGATTTCAGGTCGATCAGCCAATGCCGTTCTGCCGGCTTGAGTCGCTCCAAGTACGGCAGGTCTTCCTCGTAGACGCTGGCCAACACTTGAATGCGTGAAAGGTCGGCGATCTTGAACAAGTCGTCATTGGTATCGACGATCGTGCCGGCGTTGATGTTCTTTTCGACGATCACGCCGTCCATCGGGGCGCGAATCTCGAGCTCGGCCCAATGCTTGGCGGCGGCTGTTTTGGGGTCGTGCGTGTGCAATTGCCTGGCTTCTTGCCGCACATCGTTTATCTCCTGGTCAGTCAATCGCCACGATCGCAACGTGCGGATCGCCTTGTTGATCGCGATCTTGTCGGCCTCGACATTACGCTCGGCCTCATAGATGGCGATCCCCGCAATCGCCCCCGTGCCCACCTTTTGATATTGCTGAAGCACCCGCTCATCGAGAATGAGTTTTGACATCGCGTCGACCAGCTCACTTTTCTTCTCGCCGATGTCAGTGCTCCATACCACCGCCAGAAGTTGGCTCTTTTTCACGCGATCGCCGTAGCGCAGTCGCCGGCCCGCTTCGGCGTCGTCGCTGGTAAACGCGGGATCGACCGGGCCGATCAGCACGACTTCGCCCGCAAACCGAGAATGCACTGGAACCAGCCGGTTCGGATCGAGGCCCAAGGAACCGGGCAGATGCAAAGGATCGGGTGCGTGAGCCGCCACGACTTCGAGCGTCTCCAGGCCAATCGCTTTGACGGCTTCTTCCGAGACCTCGAGCGTGTCGGGCCTGCCCGGCACCAGTCTGAACAAAACACTCTGATGACGCCTGGCCTTCACCGTCGGCGGCTTGAAATAAGCCACCAGCCAGGGGTATGCGATTACCGCGGCAATGACGATCACCAGCACGCCGATGATGCTGGCCGAGGCGCTAACGATTTTTGCAGTTCTGGACATGTTGGTTTGTACGCAAGTCGCCGCGATTTGGCCCAGCCGCCGACGATTACAAATCTGTCAGCTTCTATTTTGATTGGCCGCTCTGTAGGGAACGCCCTCGGTGGCAATCCGCGAGGGGCGGCGCGACCTCGAATCGCAGTTCACGGAACGCCACGGAGAGTGTTCCCTACAGACGTTTTGCGGTAACATCACCTTAACTGGATGCGTTGGACTAGGGGAATCGTTCCAGTTGCAACAAATTGCTTAGCTCGGCGGCGGTCGACCAGACGTTCTCCAGCGCGTCGATGTATCGCAGGTTCGCTTCAAAGAGCGATCGTTGCGCCTGAAAGAGTTGCACCACGGCAAACACGCGGGCTTCGTAGCCTGCTCGGACCTGGCTCTGGTAAGCCTCGACGGTGGGCAAAACCCCGGTGCGAATGCGGTTGGCCACTTCCACCGCGGCGCGGTGCCGGCCCAAGGCGTCGGCGGCTTGAAAGAGCAGCTTGTTCTGCACCACGCGAATGTTGGCGGCGGCGTCACGGTTGTTCGCCGTCGCCGCGCGGATGTTGCCCTGGTTCCGGTCCCAGATCGGGATGTTGAACTGGATATTGTACCAGAACTGCGTGGTTTGGGCCGCCCCCCACGCCGCCGCTGGACCGGTGTAGAGGTTGGGGTAAGGCTCGACCTCGGCTCGACGCAGCAAGATGCGCTGCCGCGTCGCCTCGGCCCGAGCATTGAGCACATCGGCATTCCGGTCTCCGACGAACAATCGAGTGAGTTTGTCGTCGAACCGCGGCACGGGGCTGGTGAGGTCACCCTGTACATCGCCGACGGGCAAATCGGGTACGCCGACCGCCGCGGCGAGTTGGCGGCGCTTACCCACCAACAGCGTCTGAGCTTGCTGCAATTCGACTTGCGCCTGCTGCAGTTCGATCGAGAGCAGCAAGACGTCCGTTTTCGGGACGACCCCGCCCTCGAATTTTCGCTGCGCCACATCGCGGGCGCTGGTGGCGATGGCAACCAGCTCTTGCAACGTCGATATTCGTCGCTCCTGCGCCACCACCGCAAAGAACTGTTGTCGTACCGCTTGCAAAACGTCGTAGCGATCAGACATAGCCGCGAAGGTGGCCTCGCGAATGAGCTGCTCGGCGGCCGAACGGTCGAGCCGCTTCTTGCCGGCCATGGGGATTTCCATCTGAAAGCCTGCGTTGTATTGATTCTGCCGACCTGCGCCGAGGATGTAGGGATTGTTTGTGTCCCAGCGCGGGTTGGACCAAATGCCCGCCTGCCAGGCGATCCCCCTGGCGGCTTCGATGCGGGCCTGGGCGCGGCGCAGCACGGGGCTGTTTTCCAGAGCCAGCCGGGTTACCTGGTCGAGCGTCCAATCGCCCACCGCGGCGGCTTTGGCCTGCTGCGCAGGGCCGCCGTTTTGTTCCAGATTCGCATCGGGTGGTTGAGGCGGCAACGGCGGGGGAGTCGGCAGGGCCTCTTCCGGCTCGATGCCCGGGGCGGTGATTTCTTGCAGCCGGGCTGGCCGGACGGCGGGTTCAAGGACGGGCGGAAGCTCGAGCCGGGCCTGTTGTTGGCGAGTGGCAGACGGTCGGGCAGTCGTGCTAGAGCTGCCTTGCGCAGCCGGCCCATTGTCTCGCCGGCTGGTGGCTTTTTGCTCGCCCGGCGACTTGGCGGGCGCAGGCGACTTGGCGGGCGCAATGGCTTTTGCCTGGTCGTCTACCGTCAGTTGCCGAGGCACCATCGGCTGCGCGCAGCCGATCGCCCCCATGCAAAACACGGCCAGAACGAACCGAAGCATCGACGCCGCCTCACGACGGGGAAAGTGCGCACCTGTTGCCTCGTGAGAATATCGGTAGATTTTGCCGGATAATGCAAGTTTGCCGGTCAGACGGGCTGCTCGGTCACAAGATGCGGTCTCTTGGCAGGCTGGGACGAAGCTACCAGCACGAGCCGCTTGAGCCGTTCGGCCACCGTAGACATCACCTTCCGCGTGAGGATTGAATCACGCGGAGTGTAATGTCTACGGTGGGGCATCGGCAAGCCTCTGCCCCAG
>DASVHB010000704.1:0-5465 GCA_036379195.1 Pirellulales bacterium | reverse complement strand
GACCTCCGACCTCTGGCCTCTGCCTTCATCCAGCTCGCGATAAACCTTGACCAGCGCCGCCATGGCGCGGTTGAAACGCATGCGAACAGCGTCGGGCGTTGTGCCACGCGCTTCGGCCAATTCGACAAAAGTTTGCCCCTCGTACTGCACCGCGACGATCAACTCGCGGTAATCGGTTGACTTGGCCGCCAACACATCGAGCGCGCGCTCGAGCCGCTCGAGGTCTTCGCCCAAAATCACCAGTTGGCTGGGCGTGCCCGAAGAACCGCCTGACACATCGAGCGGTTTTTCGTCGCCGGGCGAACGCGGGGCGTCGAGCGAGATTTCGCGGCGGGCGTCGCGGCGCTGGGCGTGCTGGCGGTCGGCTTCGTCGCGAATGCGATGCTCGACGATGTGGTTCAGGTAGTTGAGGAACTTGCCTTCGGAGCGGAAGTCGAAGCCATCGAGCCGGCGGACCGCCTCGATCATCACTTCTTGCACCAGGTCCCACGATTCGATCTTGCGGCGCAGCTCGGCGCCCAGCCGTGCCCGCACCGCCGCCAGCACGCGCTGCTGGTAGCGGCGGCAGAGTTCTTCGAGCGCGGCGCGATCGCCCTGCTGGATTTGCCCGACGAGCACTTGCGTGGCGATGCTGGCGGCCATGCCGACATGATATGAGATGGTTTTTGTCAACGGCAAGCAGAAATGGGTGTCACCAGAACCGTTGATCGACGGCCTGACCATCGACGAATTGATCGCCGAGAACGCCGACCCCATCTGGCTTCGTAGCAGTCAAATGCCTTGCAGCCGGGGAACACCATGCAGGAGAGATGACAGAACAATTAGGGACAGAAAAATGTCAGATGCTGCGACGTTCAGCCGATTGCCCCATTCTTCATGTTTCTGTCAGCAATTTTTCTGTCAGTTTGTGCATTACTGCCGCGACGATCCGACGTTCATTCTTTTGAGTCGATGTCGGGCGACCCCATCAGGCGGTTGGGCATCGTCGGCAAAGATGATCGTCGGAATCAACACCACGATCGAGACGAAAACAACAGCGAGCATTACGTTATGCCCATTCACTCTTCAATCGTGGCCTTTTTGGTGTAGTCGAGCTTCGGGAAACCCTTCTTCAGGTAGGCGTTCCCTTCCGACTGGATGCGGCCCTGATCGGGTCCCCGGCCTTGCGGAGCGCCTTCGCCGTAACCGCTATACAGCGAGGCGACAACATCCATGCCCTCCACTACGCGGCCGAACGGGGCAAACCGCATGCTGTCGAGCCGGCTGTTGTCGCCGAAGTTGATAAAAATCTGCGTCGAGCGCGAGTTCGGAATCGACTTCTGCGCAAACGTGACGTACCCGCGCTTGTTCGACTCTTTGACGGGATCGTCTTTGATGTTCGAGCGGTTCCACTTGTCGTTCACGGCCGGATCGCCGTTGATGCCAAACTGCACCATGAAATCCTCGATGTTGCGGAAGAATGCGGCATCGTCGAAGTAGCCGATCTTGACCAGGTTGTAAAACCGGTCGGCCGCATGCGGCGCCCAGTCGCGCTTCACCTCGATCACGAAGTCTCCCTTGGTAGTCGAGAAGCGGGCCTGGAACTGCTCGGGGGCCTCTTCGTTGGCAAGCGACGGATCGAGTAGTGCTGGGTTGCGTTTGGCCACTGATTTTGAACCTCCGGCCTGCCGCTCGGCTTGCTTCTCTCCGCCTCCCGCGCAGCTCGAAGCGAGCAGGACGGTGGCGACCAGCGGAACAGCCAGGCAATGATGGTGGTAGTGCATGAAATGGGTCCTATCTTAGTGGAGTTAGATCGTGCCGCAACTGCTCGGTTTTGCCGAACGAGATCGATACCGATTAGACTGATCTCAGTTCGCCGCGCCAAGCTGCCCGGCGGGGCGGATGTTTTTTCCTTTACGCCCGGCGCCGGCTCTTTTGAGTAATGCCCGCCCTAATGCGGGGAATGCGTCGCCTGTTCGGCGGCCCGCAACGCGCGCAGCACATTGCCTCCCAAAACCTGCCGGATTTGCGCTTCCGTATAACCGCGATTGAGCAGCTCTTGCGTGATGTAGGGATAACACGAGACATCGTGCAATTGATCGGGCAGCCGCGGCACGCCGTCGAAGTCAGAGCCCAGCCCGACATGATCGATGCCCGCCACCTGCACGATGTGGTCGATGTGATCGACCACGGTGTGTACGCTGCCCGCGACCAGGGGATGTTCGCTCTGCCATCGCTTCACCGCCGCTTCGAACTCCGCCGGGTCGCGATGTTTCGCCCGCAGCTCGCGGCGCACCGCGGCGAATTCGGCGCTGGCTTTGGCCGCTTCGGGCACAATAAAACCCGAGAAGAAATTGACCATCACCACGCCGCCATTTTTGGCCACCAAAGCCAGCACGTCGTCGGGCACGTTGCGCGGGTGCGCGGCCACCGCGTAGGCCGACGAATGCGACGCGATCACCGGCGCACGCGAGACGCACAAAGCGTCGCGCATCGTGTCGGGCGAAACGTGCGAAATATCGACCAGCATTCCCAGCCGGTTCATCTCTCGGACCACTTCCTCGCCAAACTCGGTCAGGCCGCCGTGCTGGGGTTCGTCGGTGGCCGAGTCGGCCCAGGAAAGCGTATCGGCATGGGTAAGGGTCATGTAGCGGGCGCCGAGCTTATAAAGCTGCCGCAGCGCGCCCAGCGAGTTTTGGATCGAATGCCCGCCCTCGACGCCGATCAGCGAGGCAATCTTTCCCGCCGCGTGGATGCGTTCAATATCGTCAGCGGTCAGGGCCAACTCGAGCGAGTCGGGGTAGCGGGCGATCATACGATGCACCAGGTCGATCTGTTCGAGCGTGTCGCGCAGGGCGGTGCCGGTGCGGTCAGTCTCGGCCGGCACATAGACCGACCAGAACTGCCCGCCGACGCCGCCTTGCCGCAACCGCGCCAGGTCGGTGTGCAGCTTGGGCTGGGGCTGGGCAATATCGCACTGATCGAGCGAGCCGCCCACGAGTTCGCGTAACTGCCAGGGCAGGTCGTTATGCCCGTCGATCAACAGCGCCTCGGCGTGAATGCGCCGCGCCTCGGCCGTAACCTGCACGGGTGGCCGACTCGGGGTGGAAGGCTCATCGGCGTTGAGTGGGCGCGTGGCAACGACCGCGGCGCAGAGCGCAGACGCCAAACCGATCTGGGGCAAAGGTAAACATCGCATGACGATAGTATTACTTTTTTCGCGGCGGCGGGGGAGGCGGTAAGGGACGGATGCTGCGCGTGGACGACTCACCCGCGCCGGGCGTCGCGGCCGGCGGCGATGCGGCGGGGGCCGCGGGAGTGCGCGGGGGAGGCGCCGAAAGCGTTCGTGCGGGGGCCGTGGTGCCGGGGGCAATGGCGTCGGGGGGCGCCGCGGCCGCCGGACGATGGACGCGCGGCGGTGGCGGCGGGGCGACGCGCATGCCCGGCCCCGCGGCATGACCATCGCCAGCGATCGAGCGGCCCGCCGCGCTGCGCGAGGCCCGCACAATCACTTTGACGCTGCCGACGTCCTGCTCGTGGTCGGGCTGCACCACCTGAGCGCGTTCGGTGGCGAAATCGACGCATTCGACATGTCCGTCTTTGAGCGTGTACTGGCAGGCCAATGGGCGGGCGCCGCGCGCGTAAACCTGGCAGGCGCGCCCGTCGCTGCCGATCTTGACCGGATCGGCGCCGAGGCTGACGGTGATCACCTCTTTACCGCCGTAGTGAACTTCGAGCCAAGCCTGACGGAAGGCCGCTTCGACCAGGGCCAACATCAACCCGATCGTCGCGCCCAGAATCGCCGCGCCGAACAGGGCGCCGGCCGCTCCCGCCAGATTCGAGGCGATCAGAAACGCCACGGCGCCAATCGCGCCGCCAAGGGCGCCACCGAAGGCGGCCTTTTGTCGGGCGAGATTGGGCACGAACCACGACAAGCCCCAACCCACCAACATGCCCAACACCGTCCAGCCGACCAGGCGACCGAGCGGCACCAGCACGGCCGCCAACGACCCGATCACCGGCGCGCCGGCGCTGGCCGTGGAGGTTGCATAGAGCACCTGACCCAATGCGCCTCCGGCGAGGCCCGCCGCCAGGCCACCGATCGCCGCGATGGCGCCCTCGCGGCTAGTGAAGGCCGGGCGATGGACATACAGATTCTGCCCGGCGACCAGGGCGAGCGAAAGACCGCACGCGGCCAACATGCTCCAGCCGATGGTTCGAGCGAGATCGGCCACGAAGCCGCCCTGCCCGCCACCGGCCTCGACCAGCGAGCCACCGTAAATGGCCTTTTCGGCCTGCTTGAACCCTTGGTCGAAACTACCTGTGTCGGCGCGGAACACTAGCTTCGGGTCGCCGGTCACCTGCGCCAGAAAGTCATGATTGGCATCGCCCGTGCCAATGGCCACGATCCGCAGGTTCTGGCCGCGGCAGGCAGTTGCCGCCTTAAGGGTGGTTTCGGCATCGTCGGGTTGGCCGTCGGTGAAGAGAAGAATCGCCTTGGCGATGTTGTCGGCTCGCCACTCCTCCGGCAGTTGGCTTAATTCGCCCGCGGCGGCTTGCAGGCCAAGGTCCATCGCGGTGCTGCCGCCATCCGAAAGGCCCTCGATCGCACGGTGCAGTTGATCGGCGTCGGTGGTCAAGCCAGCCGCTGGGTGCGCGGTTTTTCCGAACCCTACCACGGCAATCAAGCTGTCGCCCTGGCGATGCCGATCGACGAAACCGGTGGCGGCGGCTTTGACTTCGTTGAGTTTCTCGCCGACGGGTTTGTCTACGTCGCCATAGATCATGCTGCCCGAGCAATCGATCAACAGGCAGACGGCCTGCGCCGGCGCCGGTGGACGGTGTGAGCGCGTGGCCGCTAGCAGCAGCTCGCCGAGCACGGCGCCCACCAGGCAGCCCGCCGCGCCCAACAGCGCGAACCTCCGAGCCTTGGGATCGGAAACAAGCGAGCGGAGCGTGTTGGCGGTTGCGGTGGACATGCTTTTAACCCGCGTTCTCTGTAGGTGGCTGGGGCAGAGCTTTGGCGATGCCCCGGTAACCGAGTGCGGAATGCGGAGTTCGGAGTGCGGAATGATGGAACCACCAGACGCGTACATCGAACACCGCCGGGGCATCGCTAAGGCTCTGCCCCGGCCACCGGACTAGACTATTGGTCGGTTGTGACATTGCTCTCACGATTGTCGTCCAATTCCTCAGTTGACTCCATGCCGGCGGCGATCGCCCGGCTCAAATCCTCAGCATCCGCTTCGACTGTCGGCGCCGGACGCTCGACGACCGCTGACGGCAATTCGACCGCCTCGGCCAAAGAAACCGGCTCGACTTGCTCTTCCCGAGGCTCGTCTTCCTGCGGCACGTCTTCCCGAGGCACGATGGCCGGCGCGTCGCCGGCGCCGTCTTCGAGAGAGAACGCTGTTGTATCGCAAATCGGCGCGGAAGCTTCGTCGACCGCTCCCGCCGAAGGCGTGGCCACCGCTTCTTCCGCTTCC
>DASVHB010000703.1:0-2557 GCA_036379195.1 Pirellulales bacterium | reverse complement strand
CACAACTGATGCACCGGGCCGATGGCCTCGGTCGGCAGCACAAAGTTCACCTTGACGATCGGCTGGCGAAATTCTTCGATCAGGCCGGCGTCGGGCACTTTTTGCGGATTGTAGATCTTCAGCACTTCGCCCGAGCGGGTGAGGATTTCGTAGGTGACGTTGGGCGCCGTTTGCACCAGGTCGAGATCGGCCTCTTGCTCCAGCCGCTGCTGGATGATCTCCATGTGCAGCAGACCCAAGAACCCGCAGCGGAAGCCAAAGCCCAAGGCGTCGCTCGTTTCCGGCTCGAACTCAAAGCTCGGGTCGTTGATGCTGAGCTTGGTCAATGCCTCGCGCAGCTCGTCGAAGTTTTCGCCATCGGACGGGTAGAGGCCGCAAAACACCATCCGCTTGGGTTCCTGATAGCCGGGCAAGGCCGGCGCGGCGGCGTCGCCCGGCACACTCACGGTGTCGCCGATGTGTACTTCGTTCAGCGCCTTGATATTACAGATCAGATATCCCACCTGGCCGGCTTGCAGTTGTTCGCACGGCTTGCGCTGCGGCACGAATTGCCCCAGTTCGAGCACTTCGTAGGTAAAGCCGGTTTTCAGGAAACGGATTTTCTGGCCCCGGCGGACGGTGCCGTTCATCAACCGCACGTAAGTAATGGCGCCGCGAAACTCGTCGTAATGCGAGTCGAACACCATGGCCTGCAGCGCGGCGCCCGGGTCGCCGCTGGGCGGGGGTAGACGCGAGACGATGGCGGCGAGCAGGTCTTCGACGCCTTGCCCCGTCTTGCCGCTCACCGGCACCACGTCGGCCACGTCGACCGCCAGGCTCGACTCCATTTCTTCCATCACCTCTTCGGGGCGCGCCGCCTGCAAGTCGATCTTGTTCAGCACCGGCACGATGGCCAGCTCGGCTTCGAGCGCCGCATAGGCATTGGCCACCGTTTGCGCCTCGACCCCCTGGCAGGCATCGACCAGCAACAACGCCCCCTCGCAGCAGGCCAGGCTGCGCGAAACTTCGTAGTGAAAATCGACGTGGCCGGGCGTGTCGATCAGGTTCAGCTCATAGGTTTCGCCTTCGTGGACGTAGCGCATGGCGACCGCCCGGGCCTTGATGGTGATGCCGCGCGAACGCTCCAACTCCATATCGTCGAGCAATTGCTCGCGCAGCTCGCGGCGGCTGACCGTGCCGGTCTTTTCAATCAGCCGATCGGCCAACGTGCTTTTGCCGTGGTCGATATGGGCGATAATGCAGAAGTTACGAATATGTTTGCAGTCGATGGACAAGTGGTTTTCTCTCTCTCTTCCTCAAATGGCATCTGCCAATGGTTTGTGATCGGTTTGACAATCAAAACCGGTATTTCTTACGTTCGACGTCTGTAGGGAACGGACTCCGTGCCGTTCCGAGAGTTGCTCATCGCGTCATCATTGCCTGCTGTGCTGTTCGCCAAAGGGCGGGGGCGACGTCGCGCCGCCGTTCACGGGACGGCATACACCAACCCGAAGCGCAAGCGAGGCAAATTCATTGACGGGCCTCGCTTGCGCTTCGGGTTAGTGTGGGCTGATGAATAATCCGGGCTAGGCCGCCCAGCCATAAACGGCCACATGGACGACCTAGGAAGGTCATCCTACGGACCCTCGATGACTTTTGTTTCTCCACAACCGATTAGGGAACCGCCCCCTCGGCGTCTGCCGGCCTCGGCCCGGGCAATGCCGGCGGCGCCGATGAACCCGGCGTCGCCGCCCAGGGCCGCGTACTCGATGGGCGTGCCTAGCACGAGCACCGGGAACGCCCGCCGCGCGACCTCTTCGCGCACGCGCCCGATAAACCGACGCCCCAGCGCCGTGGCATCGCCGCCAAAATTCATCGCCCCGCCCAGCACAACGCCACTGGGGTCGATCGTGTGCATCAGGCTAACAATTCCGATGCCGAGATACCGTGCGGTATCGAGCACAATCTCCATCGCCAGCGCGTCGCCGGCTTCGGCCTCTTCGGCCAGCAGCAGCGGTGACAGCGCCGCCCCCATCTGGAGCCGCGCGGCCAGCGAGCTGCTTTTACCCACGGTCAGGGCTTCTTGCGTCCGGCGGATGACCGCCAACGCGCTGGCATACGCTTCGAGATGGCCTGGCTGCCCGCACGAGCACACCCGCGCATCGTCGCGGCAATCAATAATGATATGCCCGCACTCGGCTCCGTGGCTGTGCTGGCCATCCATCGAAAAATCGTTGACGATAATTCCCCCACCAATGCCGGTGCCCAGCGTCAAAAGCACCATGCTGGGCAGTCCTTTGCCGCTGCCCACCCAATACTCGCCATAGGCCGCCGCCGCCGCGTCGTTGGTAAAGCTGACCGGCAGCCCGCAGTGGTGCGCCAGCCGATCGCGAATCGGAAAATCTACCCAGCCGGGCAGGTTCGGCGGGTCGAGCAGCATGCCGGCAGGGATATCCATCGTGCCGGGCGTGCCCAAACCCACGCCGACGATCTGCCGCGGCGACAGCCCGGCCTGGCCGATCACCGACCGCACGCACTGTCCCATTCGCCGGGCGCCGTCTTCCGGTCCGCGGGCAGG